>CAYGQP010000063.1:0-8290 GCA_964352115.1 uncultured Micavibrio sp.
TGATAATACAACGCATCATGATGCCGGATATCCTTTACCAACTCCGCATGCCGCACTTTTGCATCCAATTGCTCCAAATCAAACAAGGATGCGTTCACGTTCCCGTCTCCAATAGCTTATCGGCAGCCGCGCGCGCTTCTTCGGTAATGGTCGCCCCGGCAAGCATACGCGCGATTTCCTCGCGGCGTTGAATACGATCATTGAGCGCCAACACATCCGTGCGCACCTCTTTTGCGCCGCCCTTTTGCACAATCATATGCGAACCGGCACGGGCAGCCACTTGCGGCGCATGTGTGACCACCAGAACCTGCCGATTATCGGCCAGCTTCGCCAATCTCTCACCCACCGCATCGGCCGTTGATCCGCCAATGCCGCTATCCACCTCATCAAACACCAACGTCCCCGCCGATCCAACCTCGGCCATAATCACCTTAAGCGCCAACATAAACCGGGACATCTCCCCGCCGGAGGCAATCTTGTTCAATGGCCCCGGCTCCGCACCCGGATTCGTTGCCACCAGAAAGCGCACACGGTCTATTCCGTGAGGCCCCCACTCAGATTCCTCTTCAAGCGCTTCAACTATTGTCACAAACCGGGCCTTATCCAATTTCAACGGTGGTAATTCTTTTTGCACCAGATCATCAAGGGTCTTGCTGGATTTTTTACGCGCTGCGCTTATCTTCTGCGCCTCCGCAATATATGCACGTTTCGCCTTTTCGACCTTTTGGATTTGCTCGCTCAATTCATCATCAGCATGTTCAATTCGGTTCAGCCGCTCCGCCAATTGATCTCGCATAGCCGGCAACTCATCTACGCTGCACCCGTGCTTACGGGCCTGTGCTCGCAGCTCATGAAGGCGCTCATCAATGGTTTCAAGATTATGTTCTGATTCCTGAAGATCATAGGACAGCGATTGAATGAGACTCATCGCCTCCTGAGCCTCGGCATAGGCACGCTCCAGCGCCTCAACAGCTGGATTCATCTCCTCCCCCATTTTATCAGCCACCTTATCCAATGCACCCAAAGCCATTTGGAGCGGATCTTCATCACCGCTCAAAGCCTGATAAGCGTTATTCAGCCCCTCAAGTACGCGCTCACGATGGATTAAACGCTCTCGCAATTCACTCAGGCCTTGTTCTTCATTCTCTTCAGGCGCAAGGTTATCAAGATCATGCACCGATGTTCTCAGGAACTCTTCTTCTGTTCGCGCCTGCTCAGAGTCACGGCGCAAGGCCTCAAGCTCTTTATCCAGTGACTTCCAAACATCCCAAAGGGTTTGCACGCCCGCACCAATGTCCGCATATTCATCAAGCATACCGCGATGTGTTGCGGGATTCAGCAAGCCCTGCGTATCAAATTGCCCATGAATTTCCACCAGCAGATCACCAACCTGCTTTAACAAACCAACACTTGCAGGTTGATCATTGATAAACGCTTTGGACCGGCCATCAGCTGTGATACTACGCTTAAGCAACAGCAGTTCATCCTCAATAACAATATCCGCATCGCGTAACACATCATAAACGGGATGATCGTTTTCGATATTAAAACTGGCAATCACGCTTGCCTCGTCCGCGCCCTTGCGCACCAACCGAGCCTCCGCGCGCGTGCCCAGGGCCAGCCCCATAGAATCCAGAAGAATTGATTTACCCGCCCCGGTTTCCCCGGTAAGGGCACAGAATCCTGATGAGAAATCGATGTGCAAACGTTCGATCAAAACCACATTACGAATGTTTAAAGAACTCAGCATGACCCTTTGCCTTTTGTCTGGAACCTATTCTGGCCTAAGAAGTGAATCCAGTGTGCGGTCTATAAATCCGCGGCTATTCAAAATATCCTTGCGCTGTTCTTCATCAAGCAACGCATAGCTGCGCTCATACCATTTGCTTCCCGGGTAATTATACCCCAGAACAGCAGCAACCCGAACGGCCTCATCTTCAATGCCCAGCGTCAAATACGCCTCAACCAGCCTGTGCAGGGCTTCTGCAACATGTGTGGTTGTCTGGTAATTTTTAACCACGACTAAAAAGCGGTTAATCGCCGCGTTCACCTGTTTCTTTTTTAGATAATAGCGGCCAATTTCCATCTCCTTACCCGCCAAATGATCGAGCGTAAGATCGCGCTTTAAGCGAGCATCGCGCGTATATTCACTATTCGGGAAGCGCCGCATGAGTGTCTCAAGAGCAATAAAGGCATCTTCCGTCGTCTGCTGATCACGGCTTACATCCGTGATTTGCTCATATAAGGATAAAGCCTTCAGATAATGGGCATAATCAACCTTGTCATTTCCGGGGTGGAGTTCAATAAAACGATCCAGAGACAAGATAGCCTCGTCATATCTCTGATCGAGGTATGATGCATACGCGGCCATCAGCTGCGCGCGCGTGGCCCAAATAGAGTAAGGATGCTGACGCTCCACCTCTTCAAACAACTGTGTCGCCTGTCGGTTTTGTCCTTGGTCCAGCGCGTCTGCGGCTCTGTTATACAACACTTCGACCGCTTCTTCCTGCTCAAGCTTTGGCTTATCATCATTCGATGAACACCCAACCAGAGCGACGAAAAGGCACAGAGTTACAAGAGGGAATAAACGCGAAAAGGCCAAGGCTAAACTCCAATCATGATTCTTTATGTCTTTAAAAATAAAGACTCTCAGGAGAGAAGAAAAGGCTTTCCCGTGTTTTTCGAGAGAATAATAGAGAATATATCGTGTAAAGAGGCTTTTACGATGCCTTATTAAGCGCCAGCGAATTCCCAAGCGCTGTCATCAGCAAAAAGTGCCCTAAGAACTTTGTTATTCAACGCATGGCTGGCCTTAAACCCATCATAAGCCCCAAGGATAGGGCCACCAGCCAAATACAGGTCCCCAATCGCATCAAGGATCTTATGACGAATGAATTCATCTTCACTGCGAAGTCCCTCTGGATTCATAACACCATCCATATCCAGAACAATCGCATTATCCAATGATCCGCCCTGCGCAAGACCTTGTGAACGCATCCAATCAACCTCGTGAAGAAAGCCAAATGTGCGGGCCGCGGCAATGTCATGCTTGAAATTACCATTCACAAGCTGGGTTTCCAGCTTCTGCGTGCCAATAACGGGATGATCAAATTCAATCTCCCCTGTAAAAACCTGTTCATTTGATGGCTTTAACGTCACCGTCTTACCTTCATGTTCAACACTTACATCTTTCAAAACCCTGATCAGACGGCGTGGCTGATTCTGTTGTTTTGTGCCTGCAGCCTCAATCGCATCAACGAATGGCATGGCGCTACCGTCCATAATCGGCACCTCGGCCGCGTCCAATTCAATGCGAACATTATCAACGCCGCAACCACAAAGCGCAGACATCAAATGTTCAATCGTACCAACACGAACATCATGCTCATTCGCGATGACGCTACAAAGTTGCGTATCAACCACGTTATCCCAGCGCGCCGGGATTTCCCGATGCTCTTCTGATTCAATATCAGTGCGCACAAACACAATTCCACTACCCGCCTCTGCGGGATGCAGTGCGAGCTGAACAATTTGGCCCGAATGAAGGCCAACACCGGATAGTTCGATTTTTGACTGCAATGTATGTTGCATGGATTCGTGTTGCATGTAGTTTCGCACTTTGCTTTTTATTCTATGTCTTATCCTTAACTATATGGAATTCAGCACTTTTAAGGCAAATCACAGTTTGTTGCACTTTGTTACAAACCACAGGCAACAAGAAAAAAAGCGACGAGTTAACACGCCGCTTTCATAAGTCATAATATATATACAAATCTAGTTCGCTTGACGCCTTAGGAAGGCTGGAATATCAAGCTCATCTTCCGCTTGCGCTTTTGGCTTGGCGGCAGGTGCATCAATATTCAGACGACCTTGCGCGGGACTTGGTGCAACGCCACCAGCCTGAGGGGCTGATTGTTGCATTGACTGCCCGGAATCATCTTCACGAATTCCGCTGATCGCATCCTGAACTGAACCTGTAATACGCTCAA
Source organism: uncultured Micavibrio sp. (assembly GCA_964352115.1). Taxonomy (GTDB): domain Bacteria; phylum Pseudomonadota; class Alphaproteobacteria; order Micavibrionales; family Micavibrionaceae; genus CAYGQP01. The sequence goes on from CAYGQP010000063.1 coordinate 3,990, forward strand.
ATAATGACGGTGAGCGCTTTTGATTCTTAGGCTCTGGAGCTTTTGGTGGGCGCAAATTCAAATTCTGAGAAGATGGTTGATGCTGGGGCTGAGGCGCTTGTTGAGATTGAACCTCCCGTTGGTGAAAACTCTTCTGGGTTGAAACGGTTCTCTGCCCGCCTGCTTCTGGCTGCCCTGGGGTTGCTGGCGCAGGGGGAATAAACGAATCTTTATACCGTGAACCACGAAGCGCCGTATTTTGAGCATCCATTGATTGCGCATCTGTAAATTGCTGTTGTTCAAAAAGATCACCCTCTTGCTCAACCTCAATAGTTCTATTTTGCATAGGCAAGGGCTGAGGCGCTGACATGCTGCGGACTTCTTGCGTTGCCGACACAGGAGAAGATGTATTCACACCAAGTTGCTGCGCCATACTGCGCGTTTCTGCGGGTTGATATATTGGCTGATGAGCCTGAGGCGGAATCTGATGTTGCGTATACGGCTGTGTCTGTTGTTGCTGACGTGGCTGCATCTGCGCTTGTGGATTTTGAGGAATGTACCCAGATGATTGCTCTTGATAGGTTTGCGGCTTTGCACGCTCAAGCAGATGAGCGGTACCAATTTGGCCATTGCCGCCGACCTTTCCGGAGCCCGGACGACTATTCTTGGCGGCTTCTTTTTCAATGCCCGTCGCAACGATCGAAACGCGCATAACGCCTTCAAGACTTTCGTCAAACGTGGCACCAAATATGATATTCGCATCAGGATCAACTTCGTCACGAATACGATTCGCAGCCTCATCAGCCTCGAATAAGGTCATATCAAAACCACCCGTGACATTAATAATGACACCGTGCGCCCCCTTCATCGACACATCATCAAGAAGCGGATTATTGATTGCGGATTCGGCAGCCTCGATTGCGCGGCGCTCACCGGAGGCCTCACCAGTACCCATCATGGCCTTGCCCATTTCCTGCATCGCTGTGCGGATATCGGCAAAGTCCAGATTTACGAGACCGGGACGAACCATGAGATCCGTTACACCGCGCACACCGGACTGAAGAACGCTATCCGCCATGCGGAATGCCTCAGCAAAAGTTGTCTTCTCATTCGCAATACGGAACAAATTCTGGTTTGGAATAACAATCAAAGTATCAACATAATTCTGCATCTCCTCAAGGCCGGATTCAGCCATCTTCATACGGTGAGAGCCTTCAAAATGAAACGGCTTGGTCACAACACCAACGGTCAGAATTCCACGCTCACGGCAAGCCTTCGCAATCACAGGCGCAGCGCCCGTGCCGGTTCCCCCGCCCATACCGCATGTGACAAACGCCATATTGGCGCCCTCAAGATACTGCATAACTTCATCAAGGGACTCGTCGGCCGCAGCCTTGCCGATTTCGGGCTTAGACCCCGCACCGAGACCGCCCGTAACATTCACACCAAGCTGAATTTTGTGCTCACTGAGCGAGTTCTCAAGAGCCTGCGCGTCCGTATTACACACCAGAAACTCACACCCCTGAAGGTTCGATGAGATCATGTTGTTGACTGCGTTGCCTCCGGCACCCCCAACACCAATAACGGTAATTTTTGGCGAGAGCTTTTGCACATCAACTGGCTGCATTTTTATATTAATCATCGATCACGATCCCCGTGGGTTTAATAATTCTCGAATGTCGAAGTATTTTAGAAAGACTTCATGCGGAAGGTACTTAATACATCTCAAGTCTATGTAAGAACGGCCAGCCTGAAAAGTGAAAAAATACAGTGATTCACAGGGTTTAATTGTGGATAGACAGATTTTGAGTCTATGCGCGCTCATAATTTGATTCAGGTTAACGCGCTAAGCGACTCATCTGATTCATTTTTTTGAATCTCAAATCTTGAACGAACAAGCCCAGACTTTCGCCGTCACTTTGCTGTGGATAACCGTTTTGCGGTACTCAATTTGCTATTCAACCGGGTCTTTATCAAAGCCCTCGCGAATGTAATTGAGGATTGTCACGGTGTCCAATTCGTCATTTCTCACCAGACGATTGCGTGAAGTACGAAGCAAAGTCATGAAATCATCAAACAACTGGTCATCATGCATAATCGCGCAATTATCATTGTTTGTGTTTCCAAGAATGACATCGTCATAATATGTGGCAAGCGTGCGGCAAGGGTCCGAAAACTCAACGACGGTGCTATAGCTCGGATTATTCTCAACGTCCAAATCAACCCACTCCATGAAATCTAGATTGATGTTTTGAGACTTAAACCTGAACAGATCATCACGCTCCAAAACATCAGTTCCATGATAAACATTATTGGAAATGGAAAACTTATCGCCATTCACCATCATATCGTAAACATCAGGGGCACTCTGATGCACGTTAATCATTTGTGGCGCATTTGAAGACAAATCTCCGACAATCTCGTTTCCTGAAATGACATGTGTCCCCGGCAAAGCATGGATACCGCCTGTGATTTGAATTGCTGGTATATTATCTCTTGAAAAATTAAATACAGCATTTTCAACAATTGAAGCTGCGCATTGATCATAACCAAAATCTATCTCACCCTGGTTTTGACCATAATCATTGGTCAAAGAGCATCGTATTTGAAAGGCCGAAGCCCCACTAGGCGATAAAGGGTGAGAATTCGCGACAACGTTCCCACTATATGTAGCATCATAAGCTGTTTTATGACGTATTCCTGTCGAGTTTGGTGTTCCACTATTTACAGGCAGACTCTCAAGCACAACATTATCCAAGCCATATGATGGCTGACCCTTATATGTCTCCTTCGGGAACCCACCGAGGAAAAAAGCACTTGGATTTCGTGCAAAAATGTTTTCACTGACCGTTCCGCCAGATCTTGCCTGAAACCCTGAAGCAGAGGCCCTTGTGATAATATTTCTTATGGCATTGGCTGGCCCTGAATTTTTCTGCCAGTAAACATTATGGTTATAGACCGTCGCGCCTTGCGCCCCATCAGGCAAACAATTTGCGGAAACACAATCGCGATCAATATAGCCATTATGGTCAAATATATTATTTTCAAGCCTCACATGCTCTGGACCGGAAATAAACAACCCTTGGGAATGTCCGCCAGGACCAGGCCCGGAAGCCGCATCTATTAAAATATTGTCCTTAAGCAATATATTGTCGATTGGACCATATCCTTCTTGCTGAACCTGGATATTCATGTTGTTGTTAAAGCCCTGAACCACAACATTTTCGACAACGAGATTCCTTACACCTGATGGATTGTATTGATTAACCAGGGCGTAAAGCCCAACGCCGCCTGAACCAGTCGGCGTTTGCACCATGATGTCTGCGATTGTAAAGTTCTCGACCTCTTTAATAGTAATGCCACTTCCACCAGCGGGCGTCCTAATAATTGGACGAACACTAAGCTGATCTCCATATGCACTTACAACAGTGGGATTTGCCGCGTCTATACCATCTAATTCATCAGTACCGCCAAAATTTTGCTCAGCAAAAATATCGCCCCGTCGCAAAACCAACCAATCTCCCTGACCTTCACGCAAAAGGTTTTTTGCCGCACTTATCGAAAGCTTTGGAGAAGACGAGGATAACCCATCATTACCATCATTCCCTCTAGCGCTGGCATAAATAACACGGGCATTCGCAGACGGGCATGACATCGTGCCGGATAAAGTTGTTACAGGATAGATATGCTCATTCTCAAATCCATCACAGGGCTCAAGCATTGAGTCGTTTTGGTTGTCTAAACACGTCTGAAGATCTTCATCACTGAAGCCTCGGTTGTAAACTTTAAGAAAAACAGAAACGTCAAAGAAAGTGAACTCACCCTGAGGCGCAGCCAAATCCGCTTGCGGCATTTGATCCTCAAAGTACTGTAAAAACAATTGAGTGTCCGCTTCCGTCAGTTCGCAATCATTATTCAAGTCGGCCAAGGCAGCCCCAAGCATATTAGGCGTAGTGTTAAAGGGCCTTCGTGCGCGATCAGAATCTACACCTTCATTGTAGATCCCAGTATTTTCCGCTTGCGAGCCAACGTCTGTTTCATCCATTGTTTTTGATCTGGATTTTGTGCTGCCAGACGTATGGGTACGAACATCTGTACTTTCGGAGTCCGAGGACACATCGAGGTCATCCATCAAAATTTCGCCGGATGTTTTGGATGAAAAATTATGCTTGAAGACTTTTACATTTGATTGGGCATCTGCACTTAAAGAAAACCCCAGCCCCAAAAGCGCAAAGGAACATGCCCCAAACAATAAACCCATCTTTTTCATGCCGTTATCCCCGTATAGATAAAATTTTATGTAATTTTGCACACCTATATAG
>CAYGQP010000064.1:0-8271 GCA_964352115.1 uncultured Micavibrio sp.
GATTTAATGACGGGAATTCCAAGATCAACGCATCATAGCAAAGCCTTATGAGACCAATAACACCAAAAAGAGCCACCAAATGATTCGGCAAAATCAGATATTCCAAATCAATAACGAGCAAGGCCCATAAAAAGGGCAAAGCCAGAAGGATAAATATAAACGCCTCTGTTAATCCAAACACTTGATGACATGCCAAAACACTCAGCAGCACACCAAGTTCAATCAAAGGATAGCGATATGGTATTGGCGCTCTGCAATGCCTGCACTTACCCCTCATAAATACCCAGGATATAATCGGAACCAGATCAAAAAACCGCAAAATTGTATGGCAATGAGGGCACGCGGACCTGAAATGCGCGTCACCAGCACCCTGCTCCGCAGAAAAGTCGTTCATTTTATTCGTAGGAAAAGCCCAAGGAATACCGCGCGGAACTCTGTGTGCAATGGCCGTTGTAAAACTGCCCAAAACAAGGCCGACTATGATAACAGCCCATAACTCAATAATGAAAAAGGCGGCCTGATCAGACTGATCCAACATCTAAAAGCTTATCGCAGAACGGCTAAGCGCTCATATACACTCTCACGGGGAAGAGACCTGCCGCCCGCATGAATTGTATCAGCTTCTAAAGCTTGCTCATAAAGCTCAATAGCTTGTGCATGATCGCCCGCCCTATCCGCGATAATGGCCATATTATAAAGCGGGCCAGGATCACGAGGATTCATGCTCGATGCAATGCCGAGATATTTCATGGCATCTTCGTATCGCCCAACTTGTCCATAAGCAATGGCAATCTGGGACACAATACCAGCATCTTTAGGGTGCTTCTCCCGCAGAGCCTCTAAACGCCTGACAGCCACCGAAGGGTAGCGCTGGGCAACCAGCCCCAACATATTCAGATGCGCCTCAACATTATCGGGCGCAATATCCAAAAGCTCTTCATATGAAGAAATAGCCTCATCAATTCGCCCCAGCTTTTGTAGCGTAACAGCGCGGCCCAATAACACATTTGGATCACGTTTATTATCCGCATACACCTCATCAAAAAGATCTAGAGCCGAATCATAACGCCCAAGCTTTAAAGCCCTCTTTGCCGCAACGACATTTGCATCTGCGCTTCCTGCATCTGCCCCTTTACGAACAATAATAAACGTTGATGCAGGAGATGTTCTTGGGTTGACCTTACTTGGCGCGCCCTTTTGACTTTGTTCGCTCTGTGGAGCCAATGATTGTGAGTCAAAAAACAAATCTTCCTCGGCAACATCCTGACCAGGAACTAGAGCCGGTGTAGGGCCGCCGGGAACACCATTAAGAACCTCATCCTGCCCGCCCTGATATGGCTGGCTCTGCGGTGATGCCAATTGGCCTGGCGGCGGCTGAACTTGAGGAGCGCCCGCGGCTTCTTGAATTTGTTGAATAATCAGTTCAGCGTCAGGACCTTGCGCAGTCGCACCTTGCGTAAACGAAACGCTTGCAAGAGCAGCAGACAAAGCAAAAACGCTAATCTTTAAAGAGCTTTTCGTAATAAGTTTCAGTTTGAATGGCATGACAAAACCTTTGCAGTAAATTAATCAATCGCATGAAACGACATCTGGAAGGCGCATTGGACGAATCGCAATACATACTTAAAGTATCACGCGGCCTCTTTTTTCTCAATGAAATGTAGGAAAGCCCGCTCAAGATTCTCGGACTTCGTTACAGATTTCAACTCCGCCGGAGAACCCACAAACATAAGGATTCCGTCATGCAAAACCGCAACACGGTCACAAATTTCATCCATATCCGCCAAAATATGAGAGGATAAAAAAACTGTGTGTTCTTGTGTTTTTCCGCGCACGAGAAGGTCTTTAACAAGCGTTCTTGCCCTGGGATCAAGTCCGCTCATAGGCTCATCCAGAATCATAAGTTTGCAATTCGTCAAAATTGTCGCCATTAACCCTAATTTTTGGCGCATGCCTTTTGAGTATGTATTCATACGCCTCTTTAAGGCAGCGCGGTCGAGAGCCAGTTGATCGGCAATCTCATATACAGCCTCTTGATTAAATTGCTGGTTATAAAGCTGCATTGATAATTTAACAAACTCTATACCACTCAAAAACCATGGTGGCTCAAACCTCTCTGGCAAATACGCCATATATTTACGACTTTGTTTATGATCAGGCTTTTCATCAAAAACATGAATATGGCCAGCATTAACCTCTCGCAAGCTGAGAACGCTTTTAATAAGCGTTGTTTTTCCTGCCCCGTTCAATCCAATCAGGCCAAACATTTCTCCTTCATGAACATCGAGATTGATATCGTGTATAACGTTTACACCGCCATACCCTGCACTTACGCTTTTGATATTTAGGATGGTTTTACTCATGGTGATCTCCAAGACATTAAAGCCAAAATAATGGCTCCGCCCATTAACCGGGAAGAAAGATCCTCATGTCAATGTTGAACCGCTGGTTTGGCCTCAAGCGGATGGGGAAAATTTTATTCGTGTAATCATCAAACCATTTAAGATCTACAGATTCCTCACCGACACTTAAGGACAATATTTCAGATGGTATAGCCCGGGGTGTGATGCGCATCCCATTCAACCAAATAACCCAATCATCCGCAGATTCGTAAACAATTCCACTTAAAGTAATATAACGTTCCTCAGGCGGCGGCGGCGGACGCTCCTCCTCAGGAACCGTGTCTATAGGATCGTCTGTCGGCGGCGGCGGCCTTGGGTTACGGCTATCAATGATGGCCTCCCTGAGCAACTCCTCTTCAAAATTATTATACATCATGGAAGGGATACTGATGGGATCAATGTTACGATCATCGTTAGGGTCAATAGCTACTAGACTAGGTTTTTGCGGTTCCTGCGCTTCTTGTGTGACCTCAGTCTGCGCAAATCCGCAGGAGGCCGAAGTCACAAAAAATATGGCCATTGAAACTGATAGAAGTTTTTTAATATGCATAATATTCATCTCTAATTTCTCGCAGCTTCAATTCGCCCGTACTCTTCCTCAGTAACCATTGTTCTCCACGTAAGAGCAATATTAGCAGTTATAATCTTGGGCTCTTGATTACTTGAAACCAATCGTAAGACAGCACCGTTAAGTTCCATTTCACGGTTAATAATAATTTTTTCAACTGATAAATACCCTGGCAATGAAGACTTTAACATATTGATGTAGGCGTATACCTGACGATCATGCAAGGCATCAAGCTCAATATCCACGGTGCTTGCAAGCAGAACATAACCAGCCTTTTGTGCCAGCTCATTTTCTTCCTTGCTAAGCTCACCACCAGAAATTGTAGCCTTTAAAACCCCCGAACGATCACGAACTCTCTCCAGAAGACCGCGCGCATCAGATCTGTTCTGGTTACTAAAAAAACCACGTTCAACAAGTTCCTCATAATCACCTTGCTGTTCTTTCAATATTTGAATTTCAACGGTCAGTTGTTGTATGTCAGAACTCTTGGCGCTTACTTTTGCTTGTTCCCCCCTGAGCTCAATGTCTTTTGAAGCCTTTTCCGGAATAAGATACAAAAACGTAATCGCTGCGAATGCTGCGTTAACACCAATCAAAACCAACAGAATTAAAATACGTTTTGTACCGAGAACTTTAATCATTGATTTTTGGCCCTTGTATTGTGATTTCTGCCACAAAATCTTGGTTAACCTTGGCATCACCCGCGTTATCTTCGCTTACCACAAAACTCTCAGAATACTCATAATCCTGAAGAAGTTTCGTTGCTTTAACCTCGTACCCCTCCAATCTCTGCTGAAGCCTGGCCTCAAGACCTAGTATTTCTTGATTGCCTTTGACTGGATCTGCGTTGCTCGGATAGGTTAGCTGCATTGTGGCTGTAAAAATTCGTGCTTCATTATCGTTTTCCAGGCCGGCCAAGGCATCTTTAATCACACCTTCTTCTGCCTTTGTAACCGTAATGCGGTCCAAATTAAGGTCACTTCCTAGAGCTTCGCCGACTTGCTGGAATAACTTAAGCGTATTCATATCTTGTTTTTGTATGGCTTGATAAACCTTAATCGAGTTTTGAACGAGCTCTATGTCTTCAAACCCTTGAGCCTCACGCGCCGCAACTTCTCTTTTATACTGAGCATCGAGCTGAACAAATTTTTCCTGCGCAATCTTTAAATCAGAATTGACCTGGCTGATGCCGGAAAACGCGGAAAAGCTTTTGTATCCCAAAAACGCCGCACTGCAAACAAGCAGGAAAGAAGCTGCAACAGCGACTTTTCTAGGCTTGGAAACACGCGTAATTTGCTGCGCATCCATTGGAAGAATGAAGCGCGTCTTACGCCCTGCCCACCCCACATGAAGCGTATCAGCATACCGAAGGTCGTCCTGTGCGCCAATGGCCATGCCCAACATGCGCGCAGCTTCAAGGGCATTCATAGAACGGAAATTACACTCTTCCTCAATCAATGCCTCAACAGCATCTCCAGATTCAGGGTTTGAAATTAATATGATATCTAAACCATCTTCTGTTTGGTAACCAAAACGAGAGAGATAGCTCATCGTCGCTTTAAACTCCTGATGAACTTCACCAGCCCACTCATGTGGATCACTGTCATCATCAGTGATAGGAGTCATCCGCGTAAGGGCAAGTTCACCATTCTTCGTAACAACCTGCCGCAAACCACCATTACGATGTTGACCTATAAATATCGTCCAAGCAGATTTTTTCCCCTTACCACCGATTTTGGATGATAGAGTTTTGACCATATCCGAAGACTCAACAGGCAACAGACAAAAGCCCGATACACTAGCTAGAGACTGAACCACAGCGTTAATCGTAGACTGGAACTGGGCAGACGCAGGAATAGCCGTGAATATATATATATCCGCAGCCTTCTTTTTATCAACATTAGGCAACTTTTCCTTGAGAGGCAGAGCTGCACGAATCGGATAATTCGGAAAGGCCACATTGAGCTTTCTTTTGATCATGCTTCCACGATCCATGAGGCTCACACCCGCTTTAAGAACACGCTCCTTACGGTAATGCTGTTCAACCATATCATTGAGAATAAGGACAGGCTTGCCTTTACAAACACGGGAAATGATGTGCGAAACATTTTGTGTAAAGCTCTCAGCCCCCCACGGCACAGTCTCAACCAGCCTTACACCGCGCGCGCTAGCAGAAAACACATACAATGCTTCGTCAGCGACCAGCAAGACCGTCCTAGAAGGTGAGAAAAAAGAAAGTGCCATAGAGTTTACTCCAAATAAATCAAGACCTTAGAAGTCTATCTCGCTGAAACTTGCATAAATAGGACCAAATACGGCCGCTGCAATCCATAATATCATACCACCCAGTAGTCCTGTCAAAGCGGGCTCAATCATTGAAATCAAACCATCAATCGCTTCATCAACATCTTTTGTATAATACTCGGACACTTGTTCCAACACTGTAGCAAGGTTACCGGATTCTTCACCAATTTTCAGCATCCGAATGACCAAAGATGGAAACTCCCCACAGGCATTAAATGAATCTGATAGCGTTCCGCCAGAATGGACATACTTTTCCACGCTCTCAAGCGCATCAATCAGCGCCTTATTGCTTACAGTGCGCCGCGCAGCAGCAAGCGCCCCCAGAACATCAATACCACTATCGAACAAAGCCCCAAAGGTTTGTGCGTAACGTGCGATTGAAATTTTTCTGATAATCTGTCCCATAACAGGCATGTTCAACACGAGAGCATCCCAGCGGTAAGCAAACTCATCAGATACATTGCACATAACCTTCACAAATATAAAACCAGCAATTGGCATGCCCAATATCGCCCACCAAAACTTTTGGAAAAAGCCAGACGTTGCGATCAAGGCTGTGGTTTGCAGAGGAAGCTCCTGATCGAGGTTTTCGATAAAACCAATAATTTGAGGAACAACCACGCCCATCATAATAACAATTGTCATCACCACAACGACCAGAACAATCATAGGATATTTTGTCGCCTTACGAACCTTTGTCTGCATCTCATCAACCCATTTCATGTACTTGATGAGTTGAATATATGACCCTGTGAGATCTCCTGTATCTTCGCCGGACTTAATAAGTGAAATATGTAGATTCGTGAAAACCTTGGGATGCTTAGAAAACGCCTCTGATAATGAACTCCCGTCTGAAACATCACGATTAACGTCCGTCAGCAAATCCTTAAACATCTGGTTGTCAGCGGAATCACGGACATCGGCCAGGGCATCAAGCAACGGTACGCCAGCGCTTTGCATCTGCTCCATCTGAATAAAAAACTGAATTAGGTCCCGAAGCTTAATTTTCTCAAAACTAAACCCACCAAGAACACCGCCGCCCGTTTGAATAGAAGAACAATCAATTAGCTCAAGCCCAGCGGCTTGAAGCTGGTTGTATAAGTCAACTTCATTATTCGCAGAAATAACGCCCCGGATGGGACGTCCATTTTCGTTAATGGCTCTGTACTTATAGCGTTCTATGGCCCTAAGTCCCTATCATATTAAACAATGTAAAAGCAGAAAGGCTATTTATTGACGTCAACAACCTTAGAAAGTGCCTGAATGTCTGTTACACCATTCAGTACTTTTAGAATGCCATCGTCCTTCATACTTTTAAAGCCTTTTTTCACAGCCAGCTCTTTCAAGCCCGCTTTTGACTCACCTTTGGAGACCATATCGTCGAGGTCTTCATCCATCATCAGGATCTCAGCAACGGCAATACGGCCTTTGTATCCCTGCCCAGCGCACATATCGCATCCGCCTTGACGGGCCTTAAAGATTTGCGGCGGAACTTCCGGATCGACCTTGAGAATTTCGCATTCTTTTTCATCCGGCGTATATTCCACACGGCAATTAGAACAAAGCCGCCTCGTCAAACGCTGAGCAAAGATAGCGACAATTGCACCCGCAATCATCCCCGGCTTTAAACCTAAATCCAGAAGACGAGGCAACGCGCCAAATGAATCATTTGTGTGAAGCGTTGTATACACTTGGTGACCAGTCATCGCTGCCTTCAACGCCATTTCCGCCGTCGTCTGGTCACGAATCTCCCCAATAAAGATAATGTCCGGATCTTGTCGCAAAAGCGCTTTAATACCATCGGCAAATTCTAAAACACCCTCCCGAACATGTGTCTGGCGAATCATTGGCAAGGAATATTCCACAGGATCTTCCAAAGTCTGAATATTCACGGCCACATCATTAATCTCGTTCAACATGGAATACAGAGACGTCGTCTTACCGGAACCCGTAGGGCCAGTAACGATGATAATCCCTTCAGGGCGCGATTGTGCGGATTTGATCTTTGTCAGATTGCCGGGGCTGAACCCCAGGCCTTCTAATGGCATAATGCTGGAGCTCTTATCCAAAACACGAAGAACAATATTTTCACCATGCACGGTCGGCAAGGATGACACACGGAAATCAGCCTCACGGCCGCCAACATTCATATTAAAGCGCCCATCCTGCGGGCTGAGTTTATCCGCAATATTCATCGTCGACATAATCTTGATCCGCTGAGAAATACCGTTCCAATGCTGCTTGTGCAGAATTTGCGCGGTATAAAGCACACCATCAACACGGTAACGAAGGCGGATAAAGTTTTCTTCTGGCTCAAAGTGTAAGTCAGATGCGCCGATTTTCACGGCATCAAACACCAGCGCATTCACCAAACGAACAATAGGGTGAGAAAATGCTTCGCTTTCGTTAAGCGTAGCAACATCTTTTTGGTCCTTACCCTCTTCCAGCGCTTTCAGTATCGCGTTTATCGAGCTCGCATACCCATAAGCCGCATCAATGGCCTCAGAGAGAACCTTTGGCGTTGTGACCATCGGCTTGATTTGTGCGTTCTTTGGAAGAAATCTCCGCAATGTATCAAGCGCCACAACATCATACGGGTCAGCCATAGCCACCCGAAACTCGTTACCACCAATAGAAACCGGTAGAACGTTAAATTTTACAGCTGTATTTTTATCAATGAGCGATAGAGCGTCCCCATCAACAATTGTGTTTTTTGGGTCAAACAGCTCAAAGCCAGAAGATGTCGAGAGAAAGCCCGTTAATTCGTCTTCAGTAATAAATCCAAGTTCACAGAGAATCTCCCCGAGCATCTTGCCAGAGATTTTCTTTTCCTGAAGAGCGACGTTAAGCTGATCCTCGGAAATAAGACCGAGCTCAACCATTTTATCGCCCATCCGGCCCTTTTTCCGAATATCGCGATCTTCATCATCCTCTGAAAAAGCTTGTAAATTCTTACCGTAAACCCGGAGCTCACCGCTCTGACCAGCGCCAGGTTTG
>CAYGQP010000065.1:0-8148 GCA_964352115.1 uncultured Micavibrio sp.
TAGGAATTTTCCAATCAGGTGGCTGGCTCCTTGATATTTGTAAGTGAAGCCGTAGAGGAAGCGCGCCGCTCCGAAGAGCTAGTCGCCAGTCTTGTTGAGGCAGCAACAAAAATTGGCGAGGTCACGCAGCTTATTTCTGACATTGCGGACCAAACCAATCTGCTTGCCTTGAATGCTACGATCGAAGCTGCACGTGCAGGGGATGCGGGCAAGGGCTTTGCCGTTGTTGCTTCTGAGGTGAAATCCCTGGCTGCAGAGACCGCAAAAGCCACAGAGGACATATCATCCCAAATAGCGGGTATACAAAGTGTGACTCAAACAACAGCCGATGCAATTAAGAAAATAACAAATGTAATTTCAAAGGTGAATGAGATTAGCACGGCTATCTCGGGCGCTGTTGAGGAGCAATCGGCGGCAACCAAAGAGGTCTCCTCGAACATCGTCGGCGTTCAGGCTGCTGCAAATGAAACAGGTCAATCCTCTTCATCAATGCTAGAGGTTTCAAAAGATCTTTCTCAACGCTCAGAAGAGTTGCAGAAGCTGTTTGATGAATTCTTAGCTAAACTCTAAGCAGATCAGATATCTTCGGATACAAGGGCGCGGATCAAGCCGCAGGCGTTAAGCCATATTCCTCGTGGGCAATGTGGCGCGCCAGATCAACACCATCACGGCCAGCTATGGCAGCGAGTGAAGCTTTACCGCGCGCCGCGTCACCAATAACATATCCCTTAACGCCGTCAAAAATTTCACCCAGCGACCCGGCCCCGTGGCCCATTACTTTTGCTTTCGTGCCAATATTGTATTGATCATTCACTGTAACGGGATCAAACTTCAATGATCCGTTTTCATTTGCATGTTTGTTCAGCAAACCGAACTGTTTGCGCATATCGCCAGTTTCATTTCCAATCGCGCTAACCACCATATCAACATTGAGAGAGATCGGCTCGTCTTTGTGCCCATCGCGTCGGTTATCACCCGAGAGAACATAGCCGCCCACTGGGTTTTTATTGATTTCTGTTGGTTGCATATATTCCTGAATTTCAATGGTGACACCCTTGGCCTTAGCCTCGCGCATCATGGCATCCCATGCGCCCTTATCCTCGGCGGCAATGCGGTCGTGTCTGGAAATAAGGGTTAAGTGCTTTGCGCCCTCTTTGATAGATTGTGTCATCATCTGAATAGCGGCTGTTCGCACGCAATCTACAGCCGTATCCCCTGTTCCGATAATAGCAACACGCTTGCCTGAGGCATTGTAACGGTCAGGTATTTGATCATAGGAAATGTTTTCGCGGTCGGCTTTGGCCTGCCATTTAGTAAGCTCACCCCAGTGAAGGATATCGTCCTTCGCCTCGCCTTTAACCCTGTGTTCTTTAGGGAATGGAGTTCCGGTGGCGAAGGTTATGCCCTTTACATTAAGATTAAATTGATCCTTGATTTTGCGCACCAGATTTTCTGGTGAGATCTGGCCCGCATCTTCGTCCATGCCCACTTCGGTATCAGTCATGACCCGCATGCCGCTGTCTATAAGTCTTTGGTAATGGCGGTTGAAGCGTTTCTGATGGGATTTGTAATTTAGAATCTGCCCATTGCCAGGCTCACCGAGTGCATCATTTTTATCAACCATCACGACCTTGAAGCCTTGCTCTAGCATGCGTTCCGCGAAGGCGAAGGCGGCAAATCCAGACCCTATAACGACAAAAGTTTCATCCCGTTGTTCTTCAGCTTTGATCGGCGGTAGCCAGCCGCTTTCCCATGCGTAATCCCATAGCGATGCTTCAATACTGGCAATTTCAACCGCGCCGAACCCTGAATGTTCGGGTAGGCAGCCAGACTCACATAACGTATAGCGCGCGGGGCAAATGCGGCCAAAAATATCGCCCATTGGTCCGGCTAAGTAGGAATGGCTGAATGCTTCGCGCACAAAATAATCGTGAGACTGTTCTATGGTATCGGCTGCATGCCGGTCTTTTTCTCTTAATTTTGCAAAAACACTTTTTGGAAACTGCGCTCTGGTTTCGGCCAGATCATAGGACGTAACATTATAGTCGCCCTGAATACCATCAAGCAAAATATCCAGCGCTTCGGGATCAAGGGCTTTTAGCTTTATATAAGCGGCGTTCAATTGTTCCTTCGCGGCGATCAGATTTTTGTGAATAAGCGGGATATTGCGTTCAAAGGGGCATCCGACAATTTGAATGTCATCGGTTGGGTTTGTCATTCCCGTTTGACAGCCCAATGAGCCACAATCCATACAACGCTGTGCTTGATCTCCGGTCCCTTCAGTATTCCAGGGGTTCCAGAATGCCGCAGGGATTTTCGCTTCCTGCGTCTGGCCTTGTACGGTAAGCGGCATGACCTTAGTTGGTCCCTTGCTTGTCTGTTGAAATGTCGATCCGTTTGGCATCTCTTATATCTCCATTCCCATCGCCTGCGGCGATTGCGCGGTATTTACGCGTGGCGCAGGTCTTTTTCGCCTGTGGCGATCTGAGCTTTTATCGCGAACGCGCTCCTCAAAATTGTGACGAATTACCTTAGCGTCTTCCGCGCTTATGTCCGGAGCAGAATCACGTGGGTCATCGTCATTGGCAGCTTGAACATTTTGACCACCTACGGTCAAACCAGCCTCTTTGCCTTCCACGTAATTTGGATCAGGTGGAAAAAACCCTTCTGGATCATCGCTGGCGTTCGGGCTGTCTTCCTCTAGGTGAGATAAGGCAGAATCCGATTTTGCCTTGATGTGTTTAAACTTTTTCACTGCGTTATCCCAATCATCCAGCATGGATTTTGCGCGTTTTGAGCCTGTTTCGTTAAAATGCTTTTGCACCATGGCCTTCAGCTGCGCCTTGGTTTCTTTATCTTGAATGGTTGTAACCTTGTTCTTCACGTCATCGTGCAATTTGCTTGCGAGGTTTTCTTTTTCGTCATAGACAAAGGCCTCACCGCCGCTCATGGCCGCACCAAAGCTGTGGCCGACCTCGCCTAAAATCGCGACGGTCCCTGCGGACATAAAGTTACAGGCATTCGCGCCCGCGCCCTCAACAACGGCCGAAGCGCCATGAAGCGCAACGGCAAAACGGTTGCCGGCCTTACCTGCCGCATACAGCTCCCCCGCTTGCGCGCCATAAAGCGCCGCGTTTCCAAGGATGACGTTTTCATACGCACGGTTTTCTGTGTAAATGCTGCCTTTTTTGTTGGGGCTAAGCACAATTTTACCGCCAGATAAACTCTTCCCTACGCCATCATTGGCCGCCTCGGCCCGGATTGTAACACCCTCCATCAGGGCCGCGCCCAGTGACTGCCCGGCGACGCCTTCAAGGTTCAGAACAATAGAATCTTCCGCGAGTTGCGCGTCATACCCGTATTCATCAATCACATGTTTGCGGAGAACGCCGGAAATACGGCCACCAAAGGTGCGGTCTTCATTATTAATGGTGTAGGTTTGCTCAAGGATTGTGTTGGGGTTTGCGCCATCGATGTGCTTCTTTAAAAACCGTCCGAATTTGTTAAATACACCCTGTTTTTGTTGCTTGCGAATTCCGCGCAGAAGTTTCTTTTTTTCCTTGCTCAGGATCTGCTCGTCCAGTGTAACTTTTTTTGGATCTTTAGGGTCAATGCGTTCGTTGCGCTCACCGTCCTTAAGGGCGCACTTTAATTGTTGTTCTTCCAGAGAGTCATGGAGCCCCGGAAGGATGCGAGTGAGATCAACGCCTTTATCCTGACCCCAGATTTGCTCCAGAAGGTCAACACGGCCAAAGACTTCATCAATGGATTTTGCGCCGACTTTCGCCAGAATTTCCCGCACGTCCTCGGCGATGAAATCCATCATGTTTTCGATCATATATTCTTCGCCAGTGAATTCTTTTCGAAGCGCGGGGTCTGTGGTGGCAATGCCTTCCGGGCAATCGTTATTCTGGCATGATCGATAGAGGCGGCAGCCCTCGGCAATTAGCGCCTGAAGGCCATAACCATATTCTTCCGCGCCCATCATGGCGGCGATCACAACGTCTCGCCCGCAGCGGAAACCGCCATCAACGGTCAGCTTCACGCGGTCGCGGAAACCTTCTTTCATCAATTTGTGATGGACCTTGTTGAGGTGGTTTTCCCAGGGCATTCCGGCGTGTGGGAATGACAGCTGTGGAGAGGCCCCGGATCCACCGTTCATGCCGCTCAGGTGAATTTGATCCGCACCGGCCTTGGCTACGCCGGTGGCGATTGTATCGACCCCTTCAGCGGCCACGAGTTTTACATCAACCCGCGCCTTGGGATTGATCTGCTTCATGTCGTAAATCAGCTGCTCAAGATCTTCGATGGAATAGATATCGTGATGCGGCGCAGGGGAGATCAGCGTCGTCCCTTCCTCGCAATTACGCAAGAATGCGACGCGCGCGCCAACCTTGTTGCCCGGCAGCTCGCCGCCTTCGCCAGGTTTGGCACCTTGCGCGACCTTGATCTGAATAATATCGGCATCAAGAAGATAATCGAGGTTTGTCCCAAAACGGCCAGAGGCCATCTGTATCATTTTGGAGCGGCGGTCTGTGCCCAGACGGTCTGGATGCTCGCCGCCTTCACCGGAATTAGATTTAAACCCGCGCTTATTGGCAACCTTTGCCAGAAGCTCATGCGCTTCCTCGCCCAACGATCCATCGGACATCGCGCCGGTGAAGAACATCTGAACAATGTCATCTCGATGCTGAACCTTCGATAAGCGTTCTTTAAACTCTTCCTCGTCCAGCTCTTTTTCTTCATTGAAAATCGCTAACCAATCACGCGGCATGAAATTGTATTGTTTGCCGCGCTCACGAAGCACATCTTTGTAAGCGTTGTAGATCGCAAAACCGGCAGCAAAATCTTTTTCCTTAACAGCGTCCTGGAATTTTTTTATAACCTCTGCCGTGTAGACGTGTTCTTCGGCGCCGGGGTCAGTGCGGTATTTATAACGCCCCTTGTGCTCTAGCGGCTTGCGCAGGGATTCATGGCAGTCTTTGTGGTGGTCAACAGCGCGATTCTGGAATTCCTCCATCGAAAGACCACCAAAGCCTTCATAATCCTTCGACGTTGCTTTCGGGAAGCACTGCTCCATGATCTCATCAGAAACGCCTAGAGCCTGAAACATATGTCCACCTCGATACGAGGACACATGGGCAATGCCGAATTTGGCCATGACCTTCAGAAGACCATTTTCAGTCGATTTTTTCCAATTGGATAACGCGTGATTAAGATCTTGTTTTTCAAACGTCTTTTCAACGTTAACGTCGAGGCGAAGCATGATTTCTTGAGCTTTTTTACGAACCTCAGCGTCAGGATGGTCCATCAGCTCTTCAAGCGTTAGATCCTTGTGCTCGTCAAGGAATCCCTGAATCATCGAAGAGCTGAAAAGCTTTCTGAGACGTTCACGATTGCGTTTATCGGATTCTGGATGCCCCGTTTCACGAAAATATTTCAAAAAGTTTCCGAAGGACGTTTGTCGATCAAAGCTGGAATATCGATCATTAAATTTATAGACGTTGTTCTTATGACGCTGGGCAATCGTCTCCTCGGCAACATAGGCATTCACCGTATCCGCACCGCCCATACCAATGAGTGTCGCAACTTCATGGCTGGCGAAGGCCTCTGATGTGCGGACATTGATCGATGTTTGTCCACGCAGATTAAATGCAGATAAATGCGTATTTACCGCCCCGGCTGCAAAAAGCATAGGAACAGCAGCCTTGTTGCCGTTTGTATATTCATCTGTAAGGACAATTTGTTTACCATTGCGCGCCGCGGCTTCGGCTTCGGCTTTAATGCAATTAAGTGCTTTTTGCATCTCATCGGGTCCGCCGCGCACATCGAATGTGCAATCAATCTCTACTATATTGGCATCGCCAATTTGCTCACGCAAAGCTGCAAACTCTGCGTTTAAGAGCAGGGGAGATTCAAGACGAATAATGTCTTGGTCTTTTTTCTTTAAACCCTGTTCATCATATGGGTAACCAATATGCGTGCGCAGGCTCATGACCGCGCGTTCACGGATGGAGTCCAGAGGGGGGTTTGTGACCTGAGCATGGTTTTGCTGAAAGAAATTAGACGCTGTTCTGTAGGTGCCTGATGAAATCGCAAGCGCCGCATCATCTCCCATGGAGCCAAGGGGCTCTTTCCCCTTTTGCGCGACATGGTCTAGAAACTCAATGGTTTCAATAGAGATATTGCCAAGCTTTTGGCGGCGTTTCAGCTCTTTCTTGTTGTCTTCATCAGACCACAGATAATGCTCAGGCTTCGCATCCAATGCCTGAAAATCTCTGACTATATTAAGGGTTTCCCGGGCGCCAAACTTTTTTTCAATCTCGATCGCTGCTCTTTGCTTAAGTTCTGCGTCTCGGATAATCTTGCCGGTTTTACGGTCAACCCCCAGCATTTCTCCGGGGGCAAGGTTGCCGCGCTCAACAATGTCTTCATTTTTAACATCCTGAAGCATCCCATCTTCAGAACCCGCAATGACCTTCCCGTCCTTGGTGATCACATAACGAACGGGACGGAATCCGCTGCGGTCACCGCCAATCAGGATCATGTCCTCATCAGCCATCACCATGGTGTTTGGCCCATCCCATGGGGCATTCATGGTGTCGATGAAATCATACATCGCCTTGACTTCAGGCGTCATTTCCACGCCCGGAATCTGTGCTTCAGGAACCAGCATGACTTTGATGGCGGGCAGGGATAACCCGGCAGCCTTCATCAACTCAACAACATCATTGAGCATCGCAGAGTCTGATCCGCCCGGCTGGATACAATCCAGGTATTCCTGCATCAGTTTTTGATCTTGCCCCCAGACGATGGTTTGAAGCGAATCCATGTAATTGTTTTTCAGCGCTTCGACGATTGAATGGCCAAGATCATGGTTGACGATGTTGCCGCGTTCGTCCTTTTCAAGGCCAAAGTATTTGATCAAAACCGACTCAACATCCTTCAACAGATCATCGCGCGATTGATTTTTATTAACCTCTAAAAGCTCTGCCATGACTTTGTCTTCAACGCTGAAGAATCTGGCAATGATCGGCTCAAGACGCCTTGTCATTTCAATGTTGGTACTAAGTGAGTTAATCTCACCATTATGCGCCATTGAGGATGAATTAGGATGGGCACGCTTGCCTTCTACAGCGGTGTTTGTCCCGAATCGACGATGGAAAATCGCATAATCTTCCCGCTCCTCTTCGGATATTTCATCCGGGTTTTTCTTGTTATATTGCAAGTCTTCGAAATACGCATCAGCCTTATCCGCAATAAACAAGCCCTTGTATACAATGTGATGACGGCTGCAGGAGGCGATGTGAAAGCTGTTAATGCTCTCGGGTTTTATGCCCTGATCTTTGTAGTACGGATCTTTATACAGCTCAGCGACACGGCTTTGAACAAGGGATTTGATGCGGTGCAGATCCCGATCAAATTGTTTCAGATGCTCTTGCCGCTCTTTTTCCTGCTCTTCCGGTGACTTGTTTGGATCGACTTCTAACCATTTTTCGGGAATGAGGTACTGAACGTTGTGAGGGGTTGTGCCTTTGGCGGTTGCGCCCAGCGCATCGTTTTGCGTACGTCCTGTCCCGCGGCGTCTCGAATCCTTGAAATAGCCCATGGCATCGAGCTCTTCCCGGATAATCTTGAGGCAGTCATCCTGCAGGTATACATTACCTTTTGGCAGCATGATGTTCATCACAGCGAGTTCTCGGTCGCCTAGGTTCTCTTTCGTGTTCTTTGCTGGATCAGCGTGATCGTATCTGTTTTTGTGAAAGTACTTTTTGCGCCAAAACTTTTGATTAAGAGGCTTTGCTAGGCCTGAGCCATCGGACGTTCCTATGCCCGTTTCAGGATCATAATCAGCAGCTACGCCGCCGCGGTGCTCAACGGCGGATAGCGCCTTTTTTCCTAAACGCCCGGCATCTCCATTAGGGTCATAAACAAACCCCACACCACACGCCGCGCGATCATCGCTGTCAAATGAGATGCGGCTGCGAGTTTGGCGCTTATTAACGAGCGGATTGTTTTTGGACAGTGCAACCATGGTTATTGTTATTATTTCCCTCTACGCAGTTTTTCCTGAAACTCAGTGCGCACCAATTCACCTAATATTCTTATAAGAAGACGAATTGTTAACATAAGAAAAAGAGTGATGAA
>CAYGQP010000066.1:0-8112 GCA_964352115.1 uncultured Micavibrio sp.
CATGAAGATGATCGTTGATAATAAAACAGACCGCGTAGTTGGACTTCACATGGTCGGATTGGATTCTCCAGAGATTTTCCAGGGCTTTGCCGTGGCCATGAACGCTGGTGCAACCAAGGCAGATTTTGATCGGACAATCCCAATCCATCCAACATCAGCAGAGGAATTCGTAACCATGCGCAAGGCTGTTGGCGAACATTAAGACCTCAGATTAATGATTTTTACTCTGCGTTACAGAAGAGCTCGTGGCTTGCTTAAGCCAAAACTCAGAGCGTTCGAGTTCCGGCAACGGCTCATTCCCCGCCTCCACATCCGCCTCGGCCAGTGCGATAATCCTCGCTAAATTCGCACCATAGAGATGCTGGCCCGCATCACTGAGCATTTTGCGCTGACACACCCGGTTCAGGAAATTCAATAAACTGCTTGGTAAAGCGGGATGAATGCCAAATTCCCGATGATATTTAATCGTTTCAAATTTACTGATCGCATATGTAAGCCCCGCAGATGTCGCAACATCCGCTTCGTGTAAAACAAGCGCCATTATGGTTAAGGACGAGTCATCTTCAAGAATATCAATTTCATCAAACAGGTTTAATGTCTCAACCTTTTCCTTCTCACCAAGAAAATGAAAGCGATAGGCTGCCTTCATCTGGCTCATAGGGCTTCGCGGGTCATCCAGAGGATTCACGTCCGTACAAAGAAGTATTGTTTTCAGAGCGTTTAAATACGCCCCGTCATCCAAACCCGCTGCGCGCAAATACGGCTCTGCATATTCATAAGACTGAAGCTCCAAACGCCATTGCTGGAATACACCATGAAGAGTATTTCCCTTTCCATCATGCCCCAAATCATGAATACAAGCCGCGATAATAAGAAGCGCACATTGAGCATCATTAAATTCGCGCTTGGTCTCTGCATAGATTTTATTATGAACCTTAATCATACGGATGGTCTGAATCAGCACGCTTCGGAAGTGCATATTGCTGTGATAATCAAAGTCATGTTCCGTTTCGCCCAAAACACCGGCAATCAGAACAGCCGCCTGTAAATCTTTAGGGCAGTCCTGCGTTACCTGTTCAAGCCCATGAACCGCCAATGACACCAAAGAAACAGGACGGTCCATCATGTATAAATAACGCAAAAACTGGGCATTCAAATCCGTAAGGTCCTGCACATTATCCTCAGCGTCATACGCAAACATGAAATATTGGTCGAGGGTATCTAAATCTGTTTTGAAATGCGATTTAACATCATTATATGTCGCCATAAGATGATCTTTTTCGCACCACGATGAGGATGAGATTTCACGAAGAATATTATCAAGACCGTCTAAAAGCCCGGCCCATGGTTGATCTGGTACTGACATTGTACTGCCGTTGTTGTTTATCTTATTGACGAGTTTACCCATAAACGCTTCTTGGGCACACGCTTTTTTCTATTTTACGTGTGAAACCCTACAAAAATGTTAATGTTTCAGGGCTTGGCAAGTATACAAGTATGAGGTTATATAAAGCGTTTTAAACGAATAGGAATAAACATACAGTGACCAATTGGACCCCGCAAAGCTGGCGCGAAAAGCCCGTCAAACAGATGCCCCAATACGATGATCAATCTGCGCTTGAGCGTGTCGAAGATGATCTGCGCAAAATGCCGCCCTTGGTTTTTGCCGGCGAGGCGCGGAACCTTCAGAGCGCGCTTGCTGATGTTGCGCATGGAAAGGCATTTTTGCTTCAGGGCGGCGATTGCGCCGAGAGCTTTGCCGAATTCAACGCCAACAAAATCCGTGATACATTCCGCGTAATTTTACAAATGGCGGTCGTTTTGACCTATGCCGGCTCTGTGCCTGTCGTAAAGGTTGGGCGCATTGCCGGGCAATTTGCCAAGCCCCGTTCCTCTGATGAGGAAACGCAGGACGGCGTGACACTGCCCAGCTACCGTGGTGACAATATCAACGGCTTGGAATTCACGCCTGAATCACGCATTCCAGACCCGGAACGCTTGCTCAAATCATATAATCAGTCCTCGGCAACACTTAACCTCCTGCGCGCCTTCGCCAGCGGTGGTTATGCTGACCTGCAACGTGTTCAGGGATGGAACCTTGAATTCGCCGGGGGCAGCTCGCTCAGTCAGCGCTACATGGAGCTGGCAAACCGCATTAACGACGCATTGCGCTTTATGGCAGCCTGCGGCGTCACCAGTGAAACAGTCCCTGCCCTGCGCAAAACGGATTTTTATACTTCCCATGAAGCTCTTCATTTGAATTACGAAGAAGCCATG
Organism: uncultured Micavibrio sp.; assembly: GCA_964352115.1. Taxonomy (GTDB): domain Bacteria; phylum Pseudomonadota; class Alphaproteobacteria; order Micavibrionales; family Micavibrionaceae; genus CAYGQP01. Next base: position 2,278 of record CAYGQP010000066.1, read on the forward strand.
ACCAGAGAAGACAGCCTGACCGGGGATTGGTATGACACATCCGCGCATTTGCTCTGGGTTGGTGCCCGTACGCATCAGGAAGATCATGCGCAAATCGAATTCGTCAGGGGCATCAAAAATCCGCTCGGCATGAAATGCTCACCCGACCTGGGACCGGACGAGCTTTTGAAACTTATTGATGTGCTGAACCCGGACAATATCCCCGGCCGTCTCACTTTGATCACACGCATGGGGTATGAGAATGTCGAAGATAGGCTAACGACACTCGTCCGCGCTGTTAAGGCTGAAGGTCGCCACGTCGTTTGGTCATGTGACCCCATGCACGGCAATACGATTAAGTCCTCCAGCGGCTATAAAACCCGGCGCTTTGATCATATCCTTCAGGAGGTCAAGCGCTTCTTTCTCGTCCACAAAACCGAGGGCACGCATCCAGGCGGTGTTCATTTTGAAATGACCGGTCAGGACGTTACCGAATGTGTGGGTGGATCTGAAAAAATCACAGATGAGGATCTCTCCAGCCGTTATCACACGCATTGCGATCCACGCTTGAACGCTAATCAAGCTCTTGAGCTTGCATTCCTGCTTGCGGATGAGCTTCAGGCTGCACGTGGCAATGAAATGGCTGCCCCTATTCCAGCAGCGGCGGCGGAGTAAGCTGGAAAAAGCATGAGCCAATCGCTTCACCTTACCCTTGCTCAGCTCAATCCGATCGTCGGGGACCTTATCTATAACCGTGAGAAAGTTCTCAAATCATGGCAGGCTGTTGACCGATTAACCGATCTCATCATCTTCCCTGAAATGATCATCTGCGGCTATCCGCCGGAAGACCTTATTCTCAAGCCCGCCTTCATGGACATGATCAGATGTGAGATTGAATACATCTGCGAACACACCAAAACCTTCAAAAGCGCCGCAATCATTCCCGCGCCCTGGGTTATAGAAGACAAGCGATACAACTGCGCTCTTTTGATTGAGAATGGCGAAATCAAGGCCACAATCGCCAAACACCACCTGCCCAATTACGGGGTCTTTGATGAGAGGCGCCTTTTCACCTCTGCCCCCTTGCCTGAACCCGTTGATTTTCATGAGCTTAAGCTCGGCATCATGGTATGCGAGGACATGTGGCTTCCCGATGTTGCTGTACACTTGAAAAAACAGGGCGCAGAAATTCTAATCGTCCCCAATGGCAGTCCGTTCCACGACGAAAAATCTGAACTTCGGTTCAAACATGCACAGGCCCGCGTAAAGGACACAAACCTTCCCCTCGTTTATGTGAATCAGGTTGGTGGACAAGACGAGCTGGTCTTTGATGGTGGATCATTCATCATGAATGATTCTGGGCTTTTGATCCATGAGGCCCCCATGTTCGAAGAGGACTTATACGAAATTCTTCTGGAAAAAAACGAAACAAACCAATGGATTGCCGGCACTCAGGATATCGCGGGTACACCGCCACATTTAGAAACGATATATCTCGCACTTGTCACAGGGCTTAGCGATTACATCATCAAAAACGGCTTTCCCGGTGTGCTTATTGGCCTTTCCGGTGGCATAGACAGTGCGCTCACAGCGATCATAGCGGTAGACGCACTTGGCGCAGACATGGTCCACTGCGTCATGATGCCCTCGGAATTCACATCACAGGATAGCCTCGATGATGCGGAAAACCTTGCAAAAGCCCTTGGTGTTGGTCTGGACACGATATCGATTGAGGACCCAATCCAGACGTTAAACAATACCCTTATACCTCATTTTACAAATGACACACCGGACATCACATTTGAAAACATGCAATCACGGATGCGCGGTTTGATCCTGATGGCGCTCTCAAATGCGAATGGTCACATGGTGTTATCGACGGGCAATAAATCAGAAATGGCGGTCGGTTATGCCACCCTGTATGGTGATATGAATGGCGGCTTTAATGCGCTTAAGGACGTCTATAAAACTCAAGTCTACGCGCTCTCAAAATGGCGGAATGAGAACAAGCCAAAATCTCTCAAGGGTCCATCAGGGAAAATCATGCCAGAGCGTATCATAACCAAGGCACCGACGGCTGAACTTAAGGCTGACCAAACCGATCAAGACAGCTTGCCTGAATACGAAATCCTTGATGATATTTTGAGAAGCCTGATTGAGGAAGAATTGGATCTTGCCAGTATCGTAAAGTGCGGTCACGATAAGGACACTATTTTAAGGGTTTGGAACATGCTCGACCGCGCCGAATATAAACGCCGCCAAGCACCGCCAGGAGTTAAGATCACTTCCAGGGCCTTTGGCCGCGATCGCCGCTACCCCATGACCAATCATTTTGTGAATCTGGTTGAAAAGTCCAGTCAATAAAGCTTACAACTATATATTACGTAGAATAACGACCCACAAGGATAAATAAAAGTGACTGTAAAAGTTCGATTTGCCCCCTCACCCACTGGCATGATGCACGTTGGAAATGCACGCACAGCCGTAATTACATGGCTTCACGCCCGCTCTGCTGGTGGTCATTTCCTGCTGCGCATTGATGATACGGACATTGAGCGCTCAAAGCAGGAATACGAAAACGCCATCGAGGAAAGCCTGACATGGCTTGGGCTAAACTGGGATGAAAAGGCCAATCAAAAGAACCGCATGGACGTTTATGCAGCAAAGATTCAAGACCTTAAGGACAAGGGCGAACTATATCCCTGCTACGAAACACCAGAGGAACTGTCACTAAAACGTAAATCGCAGCTTTCGCGCGGACAACCTCCAATCTATGACCGTGAGGGCCTTAGCCTCACAGATGAACAAAAACAAACCTATGAAGACAAGGGGCGTAAACCACATTGGCGCTTTCGCCTGAAGGATGAACCAATTGAGTGGGACGACCTTATTCGCGGGCCAGTCAAATTTAATGGGGCGGATCTGTCCGACCCGGTCGTCTTGCGTGAGGACGGCACCCCGCTCTATCACTTGTGCTCCGTGATTGATGACGTCGAGTTCGGTATAACACATGTTGTGCGGGGCGAGGACCACGTCTCCAACACCGCTACACATGTGCAAATGTTTAAGGCTCTGGGCGCCAAACCGCCTGAATTTGCGCACCTCCCTCTCATTTCCGACACAGAGGGCGGAAAACTCTCAAAACGCCTTGGCGCACTCAGCATTATTGATCTTCGAGATAATGACGGACTGGAGCCGATGGCGATTAATTCACTTATGGCGCGCCTTGGAACATCTGCCCCGATCGAGCCCTTTACGTCCTTGAAGCCACTGATCGGTAGCTTTGATTTCTCAAAATTCTCGCGTGGAACCCCGAAGTTCGACCAAACAGAGCTTTTAAGACTCAATGCCAAAATCCTTCACGAAACATCCCTTGATGAAATATCGGACAAACTAAACGCTATGGGTCTAAGCGATATTGATGAGCGCTTTTGGAATGTCGCCCGCGCCAATATTCAAAAGCTGGAAGACATCAAGGATTGGTGGCACGTGGCGAACGGTCCTGTTGAGCCTGTAATCGAGGACAGCGATTACATTGCCGAGGCCGCCGCACTCCTCCCCTCTGCGCCGTGGAGCGAAGATACATGGAACGCATGGACCAGCGCTGTGAAAGACAAAACTGGCCGCAAGGGCAAGGAATTATTCATGCCTCTACGCCAAGCTTTGACTGGTATGAGCCATGGGCCCGAAATGCCAAAAATGTTATTGTTGATTGGGCCAGAAAAATCCCAAGAGAGACTGTTAGGCAAGAAAAAAGCCGCTTGATTTGCTCATAGCGGCTTTTGATCCCCACGTAATTCTTATGATTTAAGCAGCGTTAAGACCCAATTCAGCTCTTAGCAAAAGATCTTCGCCTTCACTAATCGCTTGTTGCTCATTAACAGCCTCTACGCGAACCCATACAGCATCTTCTCCTAATGCACCGGCGTTGTGATTAACAAATCTCTGAGCGGCCATATCTTGACTGGCTTTCGTTTGGCCTGCAGATTCAAAATTAAAGCCCTCTGCAATAACGCTACTTGATCCCGGACGTCTAAAAATCACATAGGACGCCATCGTTTAGTGCGCAGCCTTCTTTAGAACAATTAAAAACTTCTCAAGCTTCTTCATGTCACGCGGCTCTGCTTCTGGCCAAAGGAGCTTGACTGTTTGTCTGAACGTATGTGGACCCTCAGCAAAAAGATGGTCGCAAATTAGAACCTTTCTTTTTGGGCTTAGAGCCGCAAATTCTTCGATAACGTTGAAAGGCTGTTCAGCCTTCATCAAAATATCATTTGCTGTTGTGCGCATATACATGGCTGCACCTACTTTCAAATTGTTAATGAATGGTTAATATGTTATAGCCCGTAGCGTATACCGTGTAAAGAAAAACCAACATTATTGTAAAGAAACAATACGATAGCACGTTGTAACAATTATGTAAATTAATTAGATTTTTGTTAAAAATGGTCTTCGTTTCATGAAACCCTTACAACCAACTATAATACTTATCGAGCCGCAAATGGGCGAAAACATTGGCGCTGCAGCCCGCGCCATGCTGAATTTTGGCCTATCTGACCTCCGTTTAGTCAATCCCCGCGATGGTTGGCCGAATCAATCGGCAATCACGATGGGATCAGGGGCATTTGATAAAATCGAACCCCAGATATTTGATACGCTAGAACATGCCATTTCTGATTTACATTTCGTACTCGCAACGACGGCCCGCGCTCGTGACATGATCAAGCCTGTCTATACTCCAAAAGCCGCGGCAGAAAATATCCATACCCAACAACGCCGTGACCAGAAATGCGGGATTGTCTTCGGCCGCGAACGTAATGGCTTGGAAAATCAAGAGATTTCACGTTGCCAGGGTATTATTCAGATCCCCACAAACCCCGATTTTTCATCATTAAACCTGGGCCAGAGCGTTCTTCTTTTAGCTTATGAACTATTTGCTCAAAACGATGATACCCCTTCCCGCATAATGGATCAGGGCGACAGCTTCCCTGTCTCACAAGAAAAATTCAACGAATTCATCGATAGACTTGATGATGAGCTTGATCGGCACGGATTTTACAAAACAGAAAACCTAAAACCCACAATGCAGCTGAATATTCGAAATATCTTTAGCCGAAACGAGCTAACAGATCAGGAAGTGAGAACGCTACACGGTGTCATTTCCGCTTTCACAAAGCACAAAAAATAAAAAACCTTTTTGAATCAACGCTCTCAAAAACCAAAATTAATAAAATTTTATATAAATCTGATGTAAAATAGGAGAAATAAGTGAATTACAGGGGCTACGATCATGAACAGGCAAAAAAAATCATTTAAAAACAATGGCTTTACGCTTATTGAGCTTACAATCGTACTTGTAATCATAAGCCTATTAATAGGCGGAGTAGCGACAGCTCTTAAGATTTATTACCAAAAAGAACAACTTCAACGCACAAAAAACCACCAAGAACAAATCGAACTGGCTATTTTTAACTATGTTCAGGAATTTGGCGCCCTTCCATGCCCTGCTCCCCTAAATATTAGCTCCAGCAGCGCCGAATTTGGCCGCATGCAGGATTGTTCAACATCTGGCTCAACCAGCGGCACTATTTTAGCTGATGGCACATACCGCGTTGACGATGGCCGTACGCCAACCGCGAATATTCCTGTGCGTATTGGCGCATTCCCAGCCAGAGATTTAGAATTGCCTGACAGCGTCATGGTCGATAGCTGGGGACATCTTTTCACCTATGCCGTCACTGAGAATTTAACTGAGCCCGGCTCAATGGGTGTGCCTTCCCCAGACTTTAGCGTCCCGGCACCCACAGATGGCTCTCCTATTAATCTTGATCAGCCCGGCGCACCGAATATATCAAC
>CAYGQP010000067.1:0-8072 GCA_964352115.1 uncultured Micavibrio sp.
ATTATCGCGGAGTGCCTGGGGAGGATCTCGTGAAGGATGTCCCGGGCTTGTTCGCGCTGGATCAAAACATCGTCAATGTTGAACGCGCCAGCGACGCGGGAGATATGCTATACAACGTCTCTGTTATCAAACGCGATGATCAGGGCCTCATTGAAAGCATCACCAAAATTGCGCGACTGGATTACAAGGATGGATTATGGGTGTCGTCAGAAAACAACATTAAACTCAATCTTCCATTTGAACCCATCGCGTTTTCCGCCGTGACAAAATACGAGCAGGAAATGAGCTATGCCGAACTTATGAGTGCCTTAAGACAAAACCAATACCTCTCGAATGCCCAGCGCACACTTCATGAAACTTGGCTTCAGCGAAAATTCGCCGGGCCCTTAGGCTCCATCATCATGATGCTTTTGGCCATGCCCCTCGCCCTTCAGATCGCAAGGCGCGGCCAGATCATGATAACCGCCATGATGTGCCTGATAGCCGGATTTAGTTATTTCATCATCGAACGCCTGATGCTCACGCTTGGTGAAACGGCCTATCTACCACCTATGATTGCGGTCTGGACACCGCTCACACTCTTCTTTATTCTATGTCTATGGGTCTTGCTTCTTTTAGAAGGTTAACCCCCCGCCGCCCAAATCTTCTTTCTACTCTGACACCCACAGAAAAAGGTGAGCCATGAAGGGCTTCAAAACGGTCGAAACCAAGCAGGAGTTCAAGGATTTCGTGAACGTTCCCAATATTTTGCACGCTGACGATCCGCAATTCATTGCACAACTTGGCTTTGAACGTGAAGAACACCTCAGCGAAAAAAACCCTTACTTCCAACACGCACAGCATCAGTATTTCATCGCCTATGATCACGGCATACCGGTTGGGCGCATATCCGCTCAGATTGATGAACTGGCGCAAAAAAATGGCAAACCCAAAATCGGACATTTCGGCCTCGTCGAGGCCGATGAGCCCAAAACGCTTCACAGCCTGCTCAGCATTGCCGAAAACTGGTTAAAGGAGCAAGGTGCAGAAATTGCGCAAGGCCCTTTCAGCCTCTCTATCAATGATGAAACCGGACTGCTGTGCAAAGGTTTTGGCACACCGCCATACATGATGATGAACCACGCCCCAAGCTGGTATAACGAGGCCCTCATCGACGCCGGATACGGAAAAGCAACGGACACAATCGCCTATCACGTCCGTTTGGGTGAGGATACACCCGGCGCAATTTCATACATGGCAAGCCAAGCAGAGAAGGAAAATCGAATTTCAGAACGCACCATCAACATGAAAAATTTTGATGAAGAACTCGGTACCATTCTTAAAATCTTCAACAACGCCTGGGCCGAGAACTGGGGCTTTATTCCCATGACAGACGCGGAAATGATTTATACGGCGACCAACATGAAAATGCTCATCAAGCCGAAACTTGCGCGCATTGCCTTTCTGGACGATGAACCCATTGCCATGATCGTCGCACTGCCGAATCTCAACGAGGCGCTCACGGGGTTAAACGGCAAACTTCTGCCCTTTGGCTGGGCCAAACTCCTATGGCGACTTAAATTTCGCGGCCTCAAAACAGCCCGTGTTCTGCTCATGGGCGTACGCAAGGATCATCAGGGCACACCATTGGCCAGCGGCATTTCAGCGCTTCTCATGCGCAATTTAAAAACTGAAGCAGAAAAAATGGGCATGACCGCACTGGAAATGTCATGGATTCTTGAGGACAATGAACCGATGAAGCGCTTGATCGAAGCAATTGGCGGCGACCCATACAAGCATTACCGAATCTATGAGAAACACTTGGCCAGAGGAGATCACGTATGACAACGGCGATACTTTTGGCTGGTGATCGCGGCGAAGGTGATGCGCTGGCCTCATCCGAAAATGTTGAGCTAAAGGCCTTCATCGATATTCATGGCAGATCAATGATCGATCATGTAGCACAAACGCTTGTTGATACGGATATGCAGGACATTATCATTTGTCTACCTGATTCAATTGATCTCCACACACAAGCGCCACTGACTGACAGCCTTTTATCAAAGAAACGCGCAATACGCATGAACCAAGCCGAAGGACCAGTCGAAAGCGTAATGAATGGATTAAATATGACAAAAGGCAATCCTGGCGTTCTAGTCACAACCGCAGATCACCCGTTACTCACGCGCGAGACACTGCGCACATTCATCAATCAAACACAGGACGGCGTATCTGTTGGCATGGTGCCTCTGGACCTCGTGCGGCAAAAATGGCCCAAAAGCAAACGCACAGCGCTCAAATTCTCTGATGGACAATACAGCGGCGCAAACTTATTCTTCTTTAAGGGGCCTGACGCCAAAAACATCTTATCCTTCTGGAAAAACTTGCAAAAACACAGAAAAAACCCTATATCCATGGCTGCCCGCATTGGGTTTGGACCATTATTTGCATATTTATGCGGAAGATTGTCTCTGGAAGACACTTTTGAGGCGATTGGCAAAAAAGCAAATGTAACGATTAAGCCAATCATACTGAATGATCCATACGCGGCCGTTGATGTCGACAAACCAGAAGATCTGGAGCTTGTTCGCGAAATATGGCCCAAAAATAAAATAGAGTAAAAGACAGTGTAACTATGAACAACTTGAAAACCATCGTTGTCCTTTTCGGAATTGCCCTTGCCCTGCAAGGCGCAGCGTTTGCCAAATCCTTAAACAGCTCTAAAATCGACCCTGCCGGCCTTTGGCTCGCCAGCAAAAAACAAGATGTTGTCGTTGAAATCAAGCACTGTGATGACGGACTGTGCGGCCAGATTCACTGGCTCGCAAAGGGCGAAAATCAATCCCTGTGTGCGGAAAAGGTTCTATGGGGCTTCAAGCAAAGCCAAAAAAACCAAAACCTTTGGGAGAACGGCACAATATATGAGGCCGATGACAAAACACATTTCAGCGGTAATTTGTCATTTATATCAGCCAATAAACTGAACTTACGCGGGTATCTGGGGTTGCCAATATTTGGAAAGTCCTATGAATTCGAGCGTGTTACGCACGGGGACTATAACGCCTGCTTGCGTCCTGATGAATTGGCATCAAATATCAATTAAACCTAGAAAACAATCTAGGAGGCAATCGCCGTTTTCCGGTCTTGCGAAAGCCACCTCTGACAAGCCTCAATAGCAAGCTTATAATCAACCGGATAATCAACCTCCTGCCAATGATCCTGATCTACATCAACAGTACCAATCTCTATAACAGCGGCCAGTGAATCGATAACAGACAGATAAAAAACCTCCAGACCCTTTGGCTCCTTCATAGACTCTTCAATCCTGCCCTTAAACGCTTGCGCACCCTTGCCTTGAAACATCATAAAGCCAATCGATTCCGCATTGACGACCTTCATGTCAAGTTTCTTGCTCACATTCAAAAGCTGCTGGCCCTCGCGTGTCACCTTCATATCATCATCATCATAATGATCCTTCACCGAAACCGTCAGCGTAATTGGCGATTTTGCACCTGCCATTAACGTCCGGGCCACATCAGCCGTGAAGATTGTATCGCCATTCAAAACCATGAACGGACCATCATTCATCTCATCACGCACCATCCATAGCGTCGCGAGGTTATCAGCGACTTGATAAAACGGGTTATAAACCGTGCGCACGGTCATTGGGCCTTTAAACCTCTGAACCTCCTCAGCAACCAGACTTGTCTTAAAGCCCGTCACAACAACAGCTTCTGCAACACCTGCTGCGCTCAATTGCTCAAGCTGCCAAGACAGGATTGTATATCCATTTTCCAGCGGCAAAAGGCATTTCGGCTTATGTTCTGTCAGGGGAAGAAGTCGGCTACCCTTACCGGCACTCAAAATGATGGCTTTCATAGGCTCTCTTTCATTTTTTCTGGTATTTACATAGACGAGTGACGCGGCAAATGCAAGCTTTCCAGCGCAATTGTTGAAAATATCCGCCGTACAGGATCAACTTGCCGGTGCGTGATTTCTATCCGCCATTTTTCGTCAGTCTTATCAATATCAAACACATGATAATGCGCTGCGGGCTTATGCCCCTTGCCACTTGCAGAGGCTGACCCGGCCCCACGCACGGGAACACGACCATCGGGCCCATCAATGGAGCCACGAATAATGTCATGCTCATGGCCATGCACAATCAGCTCAGCACCGTGTTTTGCGATAATCTCCCGAAACACCTTCCCGTTCGATAATCCACGACGAAACGATGCGCATTCCTTTTGCGGCGGGTGATGTATCATGATTACGCGGCACAAGCCCTCCGCCTTTAACTCATCCAGAATACCCGGCAACGGCTTGAGCTGTTCTTGGCTGATGCGACCATTCGCCATCAATGGCTTAGTCGGCACCGCGCTCGAAAGACCAATAATCGCAACATCGCCGCGTTTGCGAATAAATGGAAACGTACAATTCCCATCCTCATCACCGCACGCGAACCCGCTCCAATATTGCCCCACGGCCTTGTCAACATCGCGTGAATACGCATCATGATTACCGGGCACAACACTGACATCCTCTGGCTTGCCTAACCCATGAAGCCATTCGCCAGCACGCTTATATTCCTCATCCAGCGCAAGACTGGTGAGATCACCACTAACAAGAATATGATCAGGGTTTTGCGCGGCAACATCTTTGTCCAATGCCTTTAAAATATCAGCATCATGAATGGTTTTACGTTTGCGATGCCAGGACAGATAGCCTAATATCCGCTTTATGCTTCGCTCAGACGCTTGCATAGGCGGTAGTGGCGGAATATGAACATCGGTAATATGAGCAATACGAAACATGGATTATGTATGACGAGTGCACATGAATCTGTCAATTTTTATTGGATAGTTCCAAGTGGTGATGCACCGAATATTTGGGGTATGAGCCCCTCTGATCGCCTGGACAAGCAATGCCGTAAAATTGGCCTAAACTGGGCTGATAAGGATACCCCGGGCGATGCGCAGGTTCTCGTGCTGCGCGGTGATATCATATATGATGCCTCGATCCTTAAAGGCTTCCAAAAACACCCGGACACTGCGATGCAAAGCGATATGCCCTTGGCGATTACCACACGTTTTGAGCATATAAATCAGGCCACAGATTGGCTCAGAGGCTCAGAAGAAATTGATGCGAACCTCACGCAAAAAACCCCTGACGATATCGGCGATAGCTACAATCACGTTCTGCGCAAACGCGAGGCCCCACTCTGCGATAAACTGACCGACAAAAACAAAGATAACATCGAATGGCGATTATTTATGGGCGCGTATAAGGGCGTGACTGATGTCGTGACAAAATATGTCTGGCCAGTGCCCGCATTTCACGTCACACGGGTTTGCGCGAAGCTCAAACTCACACCGAACATGGTGACAATGGTCGGCGCCCTTCTCATGCTCTATGCGCTCTGGGCGTTCTGGCAAGGGCACTATGGCTCTGGGCTTTTGGCCGGGTGGATCATGACATTTCTGGACACGGTCGATGGCAAGCTCGCTCGCGTCACCGTGACATCATCCTATTGGGGACATTTATTCGACCACAGCCTCGACCTATTTCATCCTCCGTTTTGGTATATGGCATGGGGATTTGGATTAGCGGCATACGGCACGCCACTCCCTGAAATTTGGCTTATATCATCCATCATCGCCATGTGGGCGTTTTATGTTTTAGGGCGGCTGGTCGAAGGATATTTTATCATGCGGTTCAAAATGCACATTCATGTCTGGCGACGCTTTGACTCATTTTTCCGCCTCATCCTCGCGCGGCGCAATCCGAATATGATCATCCTCACATTATCATGGATAATTGGCAGACCGAATATTGGCCTGTTGATCGTTGTCGCCTGGCACGTCCTGACCTTTCTCGTGCATTGTTTTCAGTCGCTACAGGCCGAAATATTCAAAGCCCGCGGCAAGCCCGTTCAATCATGGCTTGCCCAGCAGGGCGCTTGACGTCCGATGATCGATCTGGCGCTCATCGTTAATGCCCATAGCGGCAAGAAAGAGACACAGCGCCAAAAGTTGCTCGCACTAGCCAAGGAGCTCAGTATCCCCTTTAGTCTCACGCAATCTCTTGATGACCTCGACCGGGCATTAAAAACTTATGCGATGCTGGGCGCAAAGGCGCTCATCATCTATGGCGGTGACGGGACCGTCGATGCGGTCATAACAATAATCCGCGAACAAAGAATATTTGCAGAGGAACCGGCGCTCATTCTTTTGCACGGCGGCACGACCAACATGACCATCCGTGATCTTGGCTTGAAGGCCAAAAAGATAAAACATGTCAAACGCGTTTTGAAGAATCTTAACGCCCTCAAAACCACGCCGCGCTCACCGTTTAAAATCGAGGCAAAAAGCCTCAACCAACCCGTCTACGGCTTTTTCTTTGGCATGGGTGCCATCCCCAGAGTCATCGATTACGCAAAAGGAAAAGTCCATACGAAAGGCTTCACAGGGCCGGTCGGGGAATCCTTTCTACTCATGACGGTGCTCAAAAAACTATTCATGGGACAGGTTGCAAACGACGACCTCCTCTCCCCATCAACCATCAGCATTTCAAATGATCAAACCGCGACAAAAGGCGAGTGCATATTCTCTCTCGCCACAACACTGGAAAGCCTTGTCCTTGGGGTCAATCCGGCCACCCCCAGAAACGATATCGGCGTCATGTCGCTCGCCTATCCTTATCAAAACCTGTGGCGCAACAAGGCGGGGCTTTTGAATGGACAAAATACTGTAGATGAAAACACTGGAATTTGGCGAGCGCACGGGGAACGATTTGAAATCGAGATGAATGGGCCGTGGACCATGGACGGTGAGATGTTTGAAGCGAAGCACGAAACGTTGACACTCACACTTGAACCTCCCATCCGCTTTCTGCAGGATTAATACACCATGCTTGAGGATCTAATCACAACCGAAACCACAATCCCCGTTGACCCGGCGATCACAGAACTTGCACATATTGTAAAAAACAAAATGCATAACCCGGACGGCGTGGTTGCAATCCTGCTCTATGGCTCGGGGCTATGGCAGAAAAACGTGCAGGATTGCATATGGGATCTTTATGTCATTGTCGATGCCTATAAAGATGTTGAGCCAAACATTGGCCTGCGGATTGGCGGCGCCCTCCTGCCGCCCAATGTCTATTTCACCGAAACGCCGCTGTCCTGCAAATACACCATCATGCGGAAGGATCAATTCGAACACGGCGCATCAGACAAGGCCGTAAAGCCGCAAATCTGGGCAAGGTTCGCTCAACCCTGCCGGATTTTATATACCCGCAATGAAGATGCTCAAAATTTTATAATTCAGGCGCTCACCTCTTGCGTTCTCACATTCCACAAACGCGCCCTGCCGTTTGCAGACAGTAAAACGAACCCTAAGGATATTTGGACATCCGGCCTCAATGAAACCTACGGCAGTGAGCTCCGCAGCGAAAACCCAGAGCGCGCCGCGCAGATTTATGCATCCGCAGCAGCAAGCTATGATGCGCGCACAAAACTGGCCCTAGGCAGCATAGACTTCAAACTTCCTGTATTATTTTGGGTCAGACGATTTTTTCGCAGGCCGTTTATCAAATTTCTATATTTCGTACAATTAATGAAAGCAGTCTTCACGTTTCAAAACAGCGTCGATTATGCATTGTGGAAGATCAAACGGCATTCAGGTGTGGATATTAAGGCCAATGATTTCCAGCGAAGATATCCGCTTATTGGAGCCTGGCCATTATTGTGGAAGGTCTATCGCGCCGGAGGATTACGCTAAAAAAAGGCGATGGACTTACTCCGCCGCCATTTGCACAACATTATCCGAATCATCGATCACGGCCTTGGCCTTCTCGAACGCTTTTAAAATACGCGCAAGCTGCTCTGGCGTGTGCGCGGCACAGACAGAACAACGAAGAAGACATAGACCATGCGGTGTTGCAGGTGGCAAAGCCAAGTTCACGTAAACACCGTTATCCAGCAGTGTTTGCCAGACTTTAAGACCTTCAAGAACGCCAGGCATCTTCACACCGATTACAGGCGTCTTTTCCTTGCCAACCTCAAAGCCGCGCTCAACAAGGCCATCGTATAG
>CAYGQP010000068.1:0-7981 GCA_964352115.1 uncultured Micavibrio sp.
GTCATATAATGGAGCAGTCCGGTCGATAAGACAGCATCCCCAATACGGCTGGACGTGATAAAAAGAATTTTCATACCCATTTGTTTTAAACCCGAAATGCTATGTCACAAAACGCTTTTTACGTTACACTTCAAAACCGCGGCCTTATAACCGTTTCCGGGCCCGACAAATTTGATTTTCTGCAGGGGCTGATCACCAATGACCTGGAGAAGTTAAACAACGACTCCCTGTTATATTCCTGCCTTCTGACCCCGCAGGGTAAATTCCTGTTCGATTTCTTTATTTCACAAGATGATGAGCATTTTTATCTCGATTGCGAAGGTGGGCAACGTGCAGAAGCCTTGGCTGAGGCTTTGAAAAAATTTATTCTTAGGACCGATGTGCGTTTTAAGGTACAGCCCCATCATCTTGTATTCGCTGTATTTGGAGCGCCAGAAGTCGGAAAGCCAGACCCGCGCCATCCGCAAATGGGCCACCGGAGCTTTGATGAACCAAGCACGCTCTCAGAGGAAGATTTTCACACATGGGATAGACAGCGCATTCAGCTTGGCGTGCCCGATGGCAGCCGGGACTTGTTTCCAGAGCGCTCGACCATGGATGAAGGCCGCCTCGATCAATTCAATGCCATTGACTACAAAAAGGGGTGCTACGTGGGGCAGGAATTAACCGCGCGCATGCATTATCGTGGACTTGGCAAAAAACACCTTTATCCCGTTGAATTTAAAGAGAAAGCCTACATCCCCGGTCAGGAGATTGTGATCAAGGGCGCCTCTGTAGGGGAGATGCGGTCCCTATGTGGGCAGTACGGCATGATTCTGCTGAAGGACTCCGTAGTTGAAGGCATGTCCCATGATGTGTTTACGCTTATAAAAACGCATTGATCTAAAAGCCTTAAACAGCCTTCGCCGCTTTTTTATTTGAAAAAGGGACGGTCTTGTCCTGCCCCTCCTTTATGCTGGATTGGGCGGCGGCGAGGCGCGCAATTGGCACGCGATAAGGCGAACACGACACATAATCCAACCCGACCTCTTCGCAGAATTGAACCGAAGCCGGGTCACCGCCATGTTCACCGCATATCCCGAGCTTCAGATCAGGATTGGTTGCGCGGCCCTTTTCCTTGGCAATTTGTATCAAAGCGCCAACGCCTTCGCGGTCGATTGTCGTGAACGGATCGCGCTCAAATATACCGTGCCCGATATAGGACGGCAGGAAGTGCGATGCGTCATCGCGGCTCATGCCCAGCGTTGTTTGTGTCAGGTCATTCGTTCCGAAACTGAAAAAATCAGCAGATTCATCAATTTAATTTGATGTTAAAGCAGAGCGAGGCAATTCAATCATGGTCCCGACTATAAATTCAATCGTTTTGCCCTTCTCCTCAAAAACATCTTTTGCAGCTTTTTCAACGACATCGCGCATCATAGACAGTTCTTTTTTGGTGGCCACCAGAGGAATCATGATCTCCGGCGTGACGCTTTCTCCTGTTTTGTCCATCGCCAATAATGCGCCCTCAAAAATCGCGCGAGCCTGCATTTCATAGATTTCAGGATAGGTAATCCCCAAACGACAGCCACGATGCCCAAGCATAGGGTTTAATTCATGAAGCTCACCCAGACGGCGCTCTACCTGATCCTGATCAATGTCAGCGGCCTTGGCGAAGGCCTCAACATCGGCCTTTTCATGTGGCAGGAATTCGTGCAATGGCGGATCGAGTAGACGGACCGTCACCGGCAAGCCCTGCATAATTTCAAAAAGTAGCGCAAAATCCTGGCGTTGTTCAGGCAAAAGCTTGTCCAGAGCCATGCGACGCTCATCCTCGCTCACGGCGAAGATCATCTCACGCACATTTTGAATGCGCTCAGGATCGAAAAACATGTGCTCTGTACGGCAAAGGCCAATGCCTTCGGCACCGAATTCACGCGCCACGGCGGCATCATGCGGTGTTTCGGCATTGGTGCGCACGGTCATGCGGCGGCGTTTATCCGCCCAGCCCATGAGTGTTTCAAAGTCATCAGACAGCTTTGGCTCAATTGTTGCAACTTCGCCGAGAATGACCTCACCGGTTGAGCCATCAATGGTCAAGATGTCGCCTTCGTAAATTTCGTGCTGACCATACCGGATCACTTTTGAGTCCGCATCAATGTGCAGCTCCCCCGCCCCGGCCACACAGGCCTTGCCCATGCCACGCGCCACAACAGCCGCGTGGGAGGTCATCCCCCCTCTGGATGTCAGAATACCCGCAGAGGCATGCATGCCATGGATATCTTCTGGACTGGTTTCCTGACGGCATAAAATCGCTTTCTTGCCAGCGTTTGATTTTGCCTCCGCCTCTTCGGACGTAAAGACAACTTCGCCAACCGCAGCGCCAGGGGATGCCGGTAAGCCCTTGGTGATAATATTCTTTTCTGCCTTAGGGTCGAGCGTCGGGTGCAGGAGCTGATCCAATGATGAGGGATCAATGCGCAGCAAAGCTTCTTCCTGTGTGACAAGGCCTTCCTCGACCATATCAACGGCGATCTTCAGCGCCGCATTGGTTGAGCGTTTCCCCGTACGGGTTTGAAGCATATAGAGATTTCCTGTTTGAACAGTGAATTCAATGTCCTGAATGTCGCGGAAATGTGTTTCCAGTTTGGCGCGCAAGTCATCAAGCTGTTTGAATACACCAGGCATCGATTCTTCCATGGATGGCAAATCGCTGCCTTCGCGCTCGCGTCCATATTTCGTAAGTGATTGCGGCGTGCGGATACCGGCTACAACGTCCTCGCCCTGTGCATTAATGAGATATTCCCCATAGAAGTAATTCTCGCCCGTTGATGGATCACGGGTAAAGGCCACGCCGGTTGCGCAATCCTCGCCCATATTGCCAAACACCATCGCCTGAACATTGACAGCCGTGCCCCACTCGTCAGAAATATCATGAATACGGCGATACGTGACCGCGCGCGATGTCATCCAGGAATCAAACACAGCGCCAATGGCCCCCCAAAGTTGGGTTTTAGAGTCATCAGGGAATGGTTTGCCCGTTTCGCGCTCCACCAGTTCCTTATATTCCTGCGCGATATCCTTCCATGCCTCGGCCGTGATATCAGTGTCTTGTCTGATGTCATTGTGGCGTTTGTAATCCTCGATCACGTCCTCAAACTCATGGTGATCCACGCCCAAAACAACATCGCCGTACATTTGGATAAATCGACGATAGGAATCCCATGCAAAACGCTCATCCCCGGAGGCTTTGGCCAGCCCGGCCACCGTTTCATCGTTCAGGCCCAGATTCAAGACCGTGTCCATCATGCCGGGCATTGAGACGCGCGCCCCAGAGCGCACAGAGACCAAAAGCGGGTTTTCAGTATCACCGAATTTCATGCCCATGTCGGCTTCGATTTTGGCCATGGCCTCATCAACTTGTTTTTCAAGCGCATCAGGGTATTGATTTTGATTGGCATAGAAGTGCGTGCAGACCTCGGTCGTGACTGTAAATCCTGGTGGGACAGGCAGGTCAAGATTGGCCATCTCCGCCAGATTTGCGCCCTTACCACCCAATAAATTGCGCAGTGTCGCATCGCCTTCGGTGTTTTTACCGCCAAAACTATAAACCCATTTGGTCATCAAATTCTCCTTAAGAACCCTTATGCAGGGGCCTTTTAGCACATTTATAAGAAAGTGCAAATACTGGCACGCAGACTCTTATAAATCTTTCACCAACATCAGGCACATCAGATCGTCAACAGGTTTCATTTCCCCATGCGCAATCGTCACACGATCATAGGTTATACCCTGTCCATCAGGGACATAGCCGAGCCTTACATACAGGCTTTGCGCGGGACCGTAGGATGCGTCCATACCAAAGCTTATACCCATTCGATGATGGCCCTTCTTTTGTGCCAGAGATTCACAGTGATGAATGAGCGCCGTGGCTATGCCCTGCCTGCGCTGCGCAGAGTCTACGTTGAGATCCTGAATTTCTGGCACATTCAGGGTTTTAAAAAGCCCATAACGTGGATACCAGTTCAGCACGACGTAGGACGTTAGATGATTATCCATATACCCCAGAAACACTTCGCGACGATTTTGTGCTTGCAGCTCCAGCGTTTTATCAAAATAGTCGACATCCTTGCTCAGCCCAAGACGATCAGAAAACGCCTTTAGATCCGTAAGATTTTCGGGGGTAAGTCTCAGGATTTCGAGGTTTTTGTTTGGGTTTGGCATCGCGCGGCTCTATGTTCTTACTATGCGTATAATGTTCATGATGTTATTTGTCGTTCTGGCCTACCCGTCCTTAGGTTGGGCGCAGAATGCCTTATCCTACACAACCAAGGGCGCACGATCCAGCGCGAACGATGATCACGGCAATATGCACCGTAAAACGATCACAGCAGCTCCAGCCACAATGAATGACATGAGTCCGCCGGCAAAACCGGCTGAGGCGAACAGTGTTAGCAATGCCGAGGACGGTGCGAGCGATGACCCCGTCAAGCGGATATGGCGTAAATATAAGGCGCTGGCCGCTGGAGAACCAGAAGACGCAGACGATCAAATGGAGCGCAAAACCTCAGCAAAGGGCGGGAAAAGCATTGAGCGTCCGCAAAAGCCTGAGATGCCCGCCTATATGCGCCCTGAACGCTTGAAACAGCAGACTCATGATCAACATCAGATACGCGCACAATCCATGGGTGGATTTGAAACCCGCGGCACAAAAACCATAAAAGCTGATCCGCACCCTCAACAGCACTCGCAATCCCAGCCATCGCCGCAACAGCAAAAGAGCACAGGGTTTGCGGCCATTCTGGAGCAATACCATAAAACCAAGGAAGAGCGCCGCGGCATGCGCGCAATTACAGTGAATTCGCCTGATACCATTCAAAAGCCAGCGCCCCCGGAGACGATCAAGCCTTCTGCAGGTGAAGCGGAAAAGCCTGAAGCGCCTTAATTTCTGCTCAAATTTCTTCTTGTGATTCACTGCATTCTTGGCTAAACCAAGGGTTATGGCACACGCACACGCACCTGCAGAATTCCACACAGAGCACAATCCGCTCACTGCGCTCGCTGATCTGTTGTCTGAGGACATGAAAGCCGTAAACCAGCAAATCATGACTCACATGAATTCCTCTGTGCCCCTAATACCGCAGCTTGCTCAGTATCTGATTGCGGCTGGCGGAAAGCGTATTCGTCCTCTACTGACCTTGGCCGTGACCGCTATGTACAGCGGAGATACGGCACATGAGAATATGGCCCGCGCTCATGGTTTGTCAGCTGCGGTGGAGTTCATACATACCGCAACGCTGCTGCATGATGATGTGGTGGATGAGAGTGATCAACGCCGCGGCCAGGATTCGGCCAATCTTGTTTTTGGCAATCAAGCCAGTGTTTTGGTGGGGGATTTCCTTTTTTCCCGAGCGTTTCAGCTGATGGTCGCCGATGGATCACTTGAGGTTTTGCGCATTCTTTCCAATGCCTCTGCGGTCATTGCAGAGGGCGAGGTTTTGCAACTCACGGCCATGGGCGATCTCGAGATGTCGATGGATCAATACATTGAGATTATTACCTCTAAAACCGCTGCGCTGTTTGCCGCAGCCTGCGAAGTTGGCCCTGTCATTGCCGATTGTGATGACGAAGCTGCCAAGGCGATGTATGACTATGGCCTGAATCTTGGCATTGCCTTCCAAATCGCCGATGATGCGCTGGATTACAATGCCGATCAGGAAAAACTTGGGAAAACAATCGGCGATGATTTCCGCGAGGGTAAAATCACTGCGCCTGTCCTCTTCGCACTTGAAGCTGCAAATGAAGACGAAAAAAGATTTTGGAACAAGGTGATGCGCCGAAAAGATCAAGCCGAAGATGATTTGAAAAAGGCGCAAGATTTGCTCATGCAGCATAACGCCCTGCCAAAAAGCCTCAATCTCGCGCAGTCCTACGCGGATCAAGCTCTGAAAGCGCTGGACAACGCGCCATCTTCTCCACTTCGTCCTTTGCTTGGTGCTTTGGTTGATTATACGATCAAACGGCGTAGTTAAGTTTCTAGGGGCCTACGCCCAGAACATAGATATAAATAACACTTAAAGGCCATTTTTAGCATGTCTTCCTGTTGCGACACCGACGAGCAATCCAAAAAATCATTTGATTATATCCTATGGGGATCAAGTCTCGTTATCTTGTTTGCGCTGGCACTTTACGCTTTTGGCATAGACTGGGCGTTTCTTCAGACATTTTCTGAAACTACAATAGAATTGCTCAGCACGATGTGGTGGGGTATCGCTCTGGGTATCGTTTTTGTCGGCATCATGAATAAAGTACCACGCGAGTATTTCAGCGTCATTTTAGGGCGCGGCGACACCTTCGGCGGCGTCCTCAGAGCCGCAATTGCAGGGTTGCTGCTTGATCTTTGTTCCCACGGTATTCTCATGGTCGGGGCGAAACTTTATGAACGTGGGGCTTCCCTGTCACAGGTTATGACATTCCTTATTGCAAGCCCTTGGAATTCCTTATCTTTAACGATTATTCTGATCACGCTTATCGGTTGGCAATGGACATTGGCTTTCATTATCGGCTCAGCTCTAATCGCCATTGTGTCGGGTCTGATTTTCAACACCCTTGTGAAACGGGGCGTATTGCCAGAAAATCCGAATCAGGTGAGTGATTTAGAGGGGTTTTCGATCCGAAGTGATGCGAAAGTGCGGCTCAAGAATCTCAAGCTAAACCCTTCATTTTTCATAGACTTACTCAAGGGCGGCATGAATGAAGCGCAAATGCTCCTGCGCTGGCTATTATTGGGAGTCATTCTGGCGGCAGCGATGCGGACCTTCATTCCCCATGACGTATTCACAGAATGGTTTGGACCGACATTCTTTGGACTGATCATCACGCTCGTAATGACCACCATTCTGGAGGTGTGTTCAGAGGGGTCTGCGCCGATTGCTTCGGAAATTCTGAATATTGCAAACGCGCCTGGAAACGCCTTTACATTTTTAATGGCCGGCGTCTCTACGGATTACACGGAAATTATGGTACTCAAGGAAGCAACAAAATCCTGGAAAATGGCGCTCTTTCTTCCGCTTGTGACGGTTCCGCAGGTCATTATTATGGGATTGGTGATGAACTGGGCGACGCTCGGTTAAGGCCCTGTGATCAGGCTTATTTGTTGCCCTCTTTTAACTGCTGTAGTATCGCGAAC
Organism: uncultured Micavibrio sp.; assembly: GCA_964352115.1. GTDB lineage: Bacteria > Pseudomonadota > Alphaproteobacteria > Micavibrionales > Micavibrionaceae > CAYGQP01. The sequence goes on from CAYGQP010000068.1 coordinate 7,169, forward strand.
GGTGAATCTTCGGGCTTTTTTTCCGGGCCTGTCTGAATAACGCGTGGCCCCTTGTCTTTTTTATGATCTCTTTTGTCTTTTTTACCCTGCTTTGGTTTGCCGGACTTTGATTTGCCCTGAGAAGCTGAAGATGAGTTCGTATCCTTACGATGAGATGTATGAGGCTTCTGTCGTTCAAAGGCCTTACCCTTTTTTAGAAAAAACGTTGCCAGCTGGGGTTTTTCATCGCTCTTTTTCTCTTCAGCCGCTTCTTCTGTGGGCTTTAGCTCTTCGGGTGCCTCTGCTCCGTCAGGCTTTTCCTCGGAATCAGGCGCTTGCTCAACAGGGGCTTTCATTTGTTTGTGCCCCATTGCACTGAGCACGGCGTAGAGATCCTCAATAGAAGAACCGAGCCATTCCGCCATCTTGTGCTGGGCCTGAAATTTTCCTTGATCTGCGCCATCGTAAACAGCGCTAATCACGCGATCCAGCATATCAATGCGAATTGCGCGCGGCCCAAAAACCGGATAGCCAATTGCCTGATAGAATTCACGATCAACGGTTTTGGGGTCAATTTGGAAGGACACCACGCCGTCCTTTGGCAATTCAACCGGGAGAGGCTTATCGTTCCAGAGCGCCCAAAGAAGCCCCCGCAATTTGACCGCTGCGGGTTTATTCAGCGCGGGGACAAATGCTAAAATCGGACCAAGTCGCACTTTCTTGTCACGCAGATGTTGACGCATATCCGGCGTCAGATCTTTAATAAGGCTCTCAAGATCTTCACGCGGCGTGATCCCCATGGCTTCGTGAACCTGAAAGCATATGCCCTTAACC
>CAYGQP010000069.1:0-7393 GCA_964352115.1 uncultured Micavibrio sp.
CTTCATCGCGTTTCGCATCAGGGGCGTGAGATTTTTTTCATGTTTTGTCATTTTTACAACATATGTTTATGTTTACGGGCTCAAACGTAGGATTATGAAGGGCTTGAGGGGGGATGAAAACCGTGATAAACAGTATCCACCATATATAAGGACAACAAAAAACATGATTCATTTCAAAAATTCTTCGACATTTTTATTTCTGGCGGCCACGGCCTTTATTATGTCGGCATGCTATAACCCCGATCTGGGCGGTGAGGCGAAATATCCGACAGGGCTTGAGAGAAATGGCGCGGATGCCAATGATATTTACAACAAGCAAGACACGGTATTCGGCAAGGACAACAGCCTGTTAAGTTGGGGCGGTGACAAAAAGCAAGACGATAGCGGGATTGGCGTCAACAGCTTTCTGTGGCGTGCTTCGCTGGACACGGTTTCCTTTTTGCCTATTACGGCGGCTGATCCCTTTGGCGGAACGATTCTGACCGATTGGTACACCCCCGATGAAACACAGAGTGAGCGTTTTAAGGTCAATGTCTTTATATTGGGGCGTCAATTGCGGTCCGATGGCATTCGCGTGCGCACATTTAAGCAAAAGATGCGCAATGGCGTGTGGGTGGATACCGATGTATCCGATGAGACCAGCCGTCAGCTCGAGGATGCGATCCTGACCCGTGCGCGGCAATTACGCGTAGCGCAGCTTGGGCAGTAAGTAAGCCTTAAGAAATTAACACGTCATTGAGATATAGAAAGCCCTAGAGAATAGGGCCGCCTTCGCGCCATTCCTCACCGCCATGATGAGCAACGGATACAACTTTTTTAAGAGGATGGCCGTCCGGAAGGGCATCTGATTCTGGGAAAATTGTTGCCGCATCAATGCCTTCGCCCGTTTTTGTAGGCAAATTCATACCTGTGCGATCCCATTGTCCGTCATTCGGCGCGATATGACCGCTCCAATCTAGCCTCAACCCAACGACTGTTCGGCCTTCGTGTACAAATGTTGTTTCGCGAAACTCATCTGTATTGAATCTTTTGTTAACCGCCTCGGCGAAATCTAGTTCGGGCATCTCATTGTTCCTCGCTTAAAAATATGTAAAAAAGACCATACATATAGTGTTCAAGATTTGTCAATTACCATGAATCGACGTGCCGTCTTGCCGCTTATGTATTTTTACGGTAAAGGTGACTGTTCAAAGGAAAAAACATGACTGACGAGCGTTACAATATTAAAGAAACCGAAGACAAATGGCGGCGCGTTTGGGAAGAGCGTGAATGCTTTGTTGTCTCTGAGGACTCTAAAAAAGAAAAATATTATGTGTTGGAGATGTTTCCCTATCCATCCGGCAAGATCCATGTCGGCCATGCGCGGAACTATATTATGGGGGATATCGTTGCCCGGTATCGCAAGGCCAAAGGCTTTAACGTGATTCACCCGATGGGTTGGGATGCGTTTGGGCTGCCGGCTGAAAATGCGGCAATTGAGCGCGGTGAGCACCCGGCGAAATGGACCTATGAAAATATTGCCGTTATGCGCGATCAGCTCAAATCTCTTGGGTTGTCCATTGACTGGAGCCGGGAAATCGCCACATGCGATCCTGAATATTACAAACATGAACAGAAAATGTTCCTGGACTTCCTGAAAAAGGGCATCGCCTACCGCAAGGAATCGATGGTGAACTGGGACCCAGTTGATAATACGGTTCTGGCCAATGAACAGGTCATTGACGGCAAGGGCTGGCGCACCGGCGCGCCCGTTGAGCGCCGCAAGCTCAATCAGTGGTTTTTGAAGATCACGGATTATGCTGATGAATTGCTCAATGATCTGGCAAAACTGGACCGCTGGCCAGAAAAAGTTCGCATCATGCAGGAGCACTGGATCGGCAAATCGCAGGGACTGCAGTTTAAATGGGACCTTAAGGACCCAGACGGCAAAGCCTATGAAAATAAAATAGAGGTTTACACCACGCGGCCAGATACGTTGTTCGGGTCATCCTTTGTGGCGCTGGCGCCCGATCATCCGATGAGCAAGGAATTGGCCGGCGATAAGGATGGGTTTGATGCGTTCATTAGAACCTGCCAGGCCGTCGGGACATCCGAAGCAGCGATTGAGCAGGCTGAAAAACATGGATTTGATACGGGGTTCACCGCAACCCACCCGTTACTGAATTATGATGTCCCCGTGTATATCGCCAATTTTATTCTGATGGATTATGGAACAGGTGCGATTTTCGGCGTGCCGGCCCATGACCAGCGCGATTTTGAATTTGCGCAGAAATACAATCTGGATATTCGCCCGGTGGTTATTCCCGATGGTGAAGATCCATTAAATTTTGAACTAGAAGAGGCTTATACCGGGCCGGGCACGCTTGCAAATTCAGAGTTCCTGGATGGTCTTGAGGTTGACGCAGCCAAAAAAGAGGTCATCCAGCGCGCTGAGGCCGGCAAAACCGGGTTCGGCACGACACAATACCGCTTGCGTGACTGGGGTGTTTCACGCCAGCGCTACTGGGGTTGCCCGATACCGGTTGTATACCGTGAATCCGATGGCGCGTGTATTCCCGTGCCAGAGGACCAGCTTCCCGTTGAATTGCCCGAAGACGTTGATTTAACGCAGCCCGGCAATCCGCTGGCCAATCACCCGACGTGGAAACACACAACATGCCCAGAAACCGGAGAGCCGGCCATTCGTGAAACCGACACGTTTGATACATTCTTTGAGAGCAGCTGGTACCAGTTTCGTTATCTTGACCCCAAAAATAAGCGTGATCCAGTGAGCAAAGAAAAGGCTGCCTACTGGATGCCGGTTGAGCAATATATCGGCGGCGTAGAGCATGCTGTGCTACATTTGCTGTATGCGCGGTTCTTTACGAAGGCCATGCGCGATTGCGGTTATATTGATATTGACGAACCTTTTGCCGGCCTGTTTACCCAGGGCATGGTGACGCACGCGACCTATCAGGACAGCAATGGTAAATGGTTGTTACCCGAGGATTATGCGGATCACCCGAACAAAGATTCTATTAAGGTCGGCGCACCAATTAAAATGTCGAAATCCAAAAAGAATGTTGTCGCGCCGGAGGAAATCTCCGAAGCCTATGGGATTGATTCCGCGCGCCTGTTTATGGTGTCCGATTCCCCGCCTGAGCGTGATGTGGAATGGACCGAGGGTGGCATTGAAGGCGCGTGGCGGTTTATCAACAAGCTACACAGGCTAGTACAAGAGCGTTTGCCCGTTCTGCCCGGCTCCACGGAAAAAAAGCCCGAAAAATTCGGAGCGCCCGCAATGGAGCTACGCCGTCTGGCGCATAAAACCACACGCGGTGTTGCAGAAGATATTGAAGCGTTTCACATGAATAAAGCCGTGGCTCGGGTGCGTGAACTCTCAAACGCGCTAGGCGGTTTTAAATATGATGAGGGCAGCCCATCAGATTTGTGGGCGCTGCGCGAAACTATCGAAATACTCATCAAGCTTGTGAACCCTATGATTCCGCATCTTGCTGAAGAGCTTTGGAGCACGATAGGTTTTAAAACAATACTTGCCGAGGAGGCATGGCCAGAGATCGACCCATCGTTATTGGTGACGGACAGCGTAACCATAGGCGTTCAGGTCAATGGCAAGGTTCGTGCGACCATTACATTGCCCGCAGACGCCAACGAGGACACCGCAAAGGAGGTTGCGCTGGACGAACAAAATGTGAAAAAATTCATTGAGGGCAAAAGCATTCGCAAATTTATCTATGTGCCCGGGAAAATTGTCAACGTGGTGGCCGGATAATGCATAAAACATTTCTCATTTGCGCTTTAATGACAACGCATGCTCTTTCTAGCTGCGGCTTTCAGCCCATGTATGGCCGCAATATTGAAACGCCGGTTGGTGTGGAAACATATTTAGCGAACGTATCGATCGGGAATATTCCCAATCGTGAAGGTTTGTTCCTGCGCAATGAGTTGATTGACCGGTTTTACCGCAATGCACGGCCTAGCGATCCGATCTATAATCTGGAATTTACACCCATTGAGGAGGTCATTCGTGACCTTGATATCACAGTCACATCAGACGCCACGCGCGGGCAGTTATTGCTGACCACATCTTTTACACTCTATGATAAACGCACACGAGAGGTTGTTTTAACGCGCAGCTTGCGGGCCATTACCAGCTTTAATATTCTGGTGAGTGAATTTACAAACCAGGTGTCTGAACAGGCCGCGCGCGAAAACGCGATTAACGACCTCGCGCGCCAGGTTGAGTTACAGCTGAACTTATATTTCAAACGCGCTGCGCAAAATTAACTACCTCCAGCACCCGCAGGTGCTCTAGTTAAAGTCTCAGCCTCTCTCCGTGGCGGACCAGCGTGCAATTCAACAACATTAGTCTGCTCAGGTTCGAAAACGCCCGGGATTGAGATTTGTACACCGCCACGCAATGATTTTGCATTAAGCTCAAGATACTCAGCTGCGTCGCCACCGATAATACTGATTTCCAAAAATGCGTTTTCGTTATTAGCACCTTGCCAGCTATGGCCTGAAGATCCCGCAGATATGCCCTTTCCGTCATCGCCTCTATCAAACATGCGGGCGGTAAATACTCCCTCAAAACCGCTATCCTCACCATTGACCAGAATCTTGAACGGCTTTTCCTCTAGCGCCTCAATTTGTGCATCCGTAAGATCGCTTTTCCGTGTGTTTGTTTTTACATTACCATGCACATCGATTGTGGCCACTGTAAATTGTTCCAGTTCAGGAATATCTTCCAAGCGCAGAGCTTTTTTCGTATCGACATATCCAATTCTCTCAAGAAATGCGCGCCTATCTTCTAAAGACATTCCTGGCTTAAGATGAATAAGGTTTTGTGCTACTTGATTTGCAAGAATAGCCACATGCGGAGGAAAGATATCGCGCGATCTAAATTGTGTACCATCACATTGCACGTTTGCCTCAAAAATCTCCAAGGTCCCATTTTCAACCATGTCACGGAAAAACGTGAAATTGTAACGGGAGTTTGCGGAAATCACATGGCCATCAGGCAGAATTGCAACGTAAATAGGTTCGCCTTTGTTAGAAACATTACCCTTTTTTCCGCGCTCATCGAGCCTAGGTGCACAATTGAGGAACGTCACATTGCCAACGCCGCGTGTTTCATATCGGGTGGTTTGTGCGAAATCAAAGCCGCCCTGAATCCAGGACTGTGCTGGTGTATTGTTATAATGCACATCCGGTCTTTGAATGCCTGAAAGAACAGAAACGATTACAGCACTATCACGCAAAGCTTTTGCAACTTCATTCGCAGCAGTGTCATCTAATCGACCGCCATTATCACTTAAGAAATTTATTGTGATGGGAATCGCCGTCACAGCAGTTTGGCCGTTAAAGTTACCTGACAAGTTTCTGACGTGCTCGTCATATGCGGCGCTTAATTGCGCTATCGATGCAAGACTAACTTCGCTTGGCGCCCTCAAAAGTTCGTGAATTTGTGGTGTTGTACTCATTTTCTCTCCAATACCTTTAATGCCCCGCTTTCACGGGCTGTTTTTAAAATTTCCATTGGGAGAAAAAATGCGAACGCTTTTATCCCGCCGGGTTTCCTTTTCGGATACCACAGCGGCGTCTTTTAAATTCCACACTATTTGGAAGACTTTTGGCCGTGGCGCTTTAGCTTTTTTACGCGGTGCAAGCTGATCCTTCAAATTCCGCGATCGTTTATTAATTACGATAAATCATGTCTTAGCGGGGAATTGTTTTTACGTCAAGCAGATTATTGAAATTACAAACGGGTAAATAACTTTTTCTGGTAACCCTCGACAAACACAGGCATAAAGCTATGTATATATCCAAATAGTGCTAAAAAATCGAAAGAGCCAGCATGTCAGATATTAAAGCCGATGATTTTCGGATCATTGATAGCAAAGAAGAAGTATTAGAGACCTATTGCGGGGCAAAGACCTGCACAAAGGCCGGTGTTGAAATTGAGCTGGCGTTTTTTGATCCAGACACACCGGAACTCGCGCCCATGAGCGTGCCGCAAAATCGCATAGTTAAGAATGCCGCGAATGCCAAGCTGGAAGGGGACTGGATTCGCAACGAACCGACCAGTGAGTTTCTTGAGGTGGGAAGCATAGCCTCACTTCCGGGCCATCTCCGCGATGTCATGGATGACGCAAACATCAAGGTTAAAACACTTACAAACAAAGCCGAGAACATAGGGTTAAAGCGTTCTTATTTTCAGGGCCTATCGCACCTTAGCGCGGCCCAGCTGTTGGAAAATGTTGTTGATGTTGAACGGTATCAGGCCTTTTTCGCGCCCCCACGTGAAGATATGTGGGATATTGCGACATACTTTTCGGTTTGTAAGTCAAACCAAGTCTCAGTGAGCTATCGCGACCCCGATCATATGCTGAATAATATACGAAGGCTATATTTTCTGGCACCGTTTTTGTTCCTGCTGACCGACAATTCATCTGCATATGATGAGGGCAAGCCATTCAAGGGCCATTCCGGTATGCATCACCGTGCATCATTGCATGATCGCGGCGGGGTTCCGCCCTATGTCTTCACAGCAAAAACCGGACGGGACTATGTTGATGCGCATATTGACCATGTCATGAACAACCCGCTCTTCGTTTATTACGATCAGGAGGGCAAATTAAAACGCCTTCAATCCGGCACGTGGACTAGTTTCAATCAATTGCGTGACAAGGGATTGAATACGGTTACAAATTATTTCTTTGCGGAGAGTATTCTCTGGCCGGATGTTAAGGTTGCCGCCCTGAAGAACGACAAGGGCGAGGTTTACAATCACCGTTTTGAAGCCCGTATGCTTGGCGTAGGTATGCATCAACATCAAACCGCGCTTTTGATAGTTGCCGGATTAGCCTTTAGACCAGATTTTGAGCTCGCGACCGATCTTTTACTTAAGAGCTATGGCTTTGATAAGAACGACCCCGATCAAAGTAAAATATATCTGGACCAGGCCTACAAGGATGCGCGCGAGCACAATGGACGCTTCATGAATATTCCGTTTGGCACAGGCAACATGCGCGATTTCGCAACGCAATTTGCTGACATTCTTGAGCGAACATACATGGCTGAAAGTTTTGACGATGAATTAGAGCCTATTTTATCGATTTGCCGCACAGGATGCACGGATGCAAAGGTTAACAGGCTGTTGTTCCCGACCATCGAAGAAATTCAATCCCATCAAAAATCTTATGATCCGCGTATCTTTGATAACCCCAATCAATGCGCACACATGGTATTTGAACAAGAAATAAAAACCAAAACCGGATCGGTCTGTTCACAAAATATCTTTTAGGCAAACAGATTATTTGACGTTCGAGTTATTGCTCGTACACTAAGCTCATGAAGATTCCCTATAAACAAATTGAGCCTTTTGTTGCAT
>CAYGQP010000069.1:7403-7974 GCA_964352115.1 uncultured Micavibrio sp.
GGCCCTGACAGCGGTCTGATGAAGGAGCGTGCGAAAATCATGGGGAAATCGGTTGTTGAGGACCTCAATGATCCATTTAATGCCGTCACGCTCTCGGGCAATGCTTTAAAAGATGACCCTGCACGCTTGAGCGACGAAACCGGCGCCATTTCGATGATGGGCGGCGACCGCTTAGTTCGTGTTGAAGACGCCGCGGATGGGCTGACGACATTGATAAAGGCATATTTAGAGGAGCCTCAACCACATACTTTAGTTATTCTTGAAGCGGGCGAGCTCGGGCCACGTTCAAGCCTCAGAAAACTCTGTGAAAAAGCCGATAATGCTGCCGCAATTCCCTGTTATATTGAGGATGAACGCGATCTTGCGCGGTTTATTCGCAACCGCGCTCAAGAAGACGGCAAAACACTTGATCAGGACGCCGTCACCTGGCTTGCAACAAATATTGCAGGCGATCGTGGCCGCGCACGAAGCGAGATCGAAAAGTTGCTTCTTTACAAGGGCGATGAGACCTCGCCCATTAGTCTGCAAGAAGCGCAAGAGGCCTGCGGGCAAGCGGGAGCGCAGGATCTGG
>CAYGQP010000070.1:0-2451 GCA_964352115.1 uncultured Micavibrio sp.
TTTGGCTTGTTGCGCTGCTAATTCAATCTCCGTACACGGCGTGTCAGAGAGTATAGCAAGAATCGGTAGTAAAATTTTTAATCTGAAAATCATAAAAACTCTGCTTATTGGGCGATGTAATCAGCCAGTATTCCAACGGATGAGGCAAAATAGGTTGACCTGTTCCATTTTAGAATAACGCGGAAATTATCATAGGCCAAGTAAGCTGGCCCACTTATCCCATCTGGTGCAATTACCGAGGCCTGAAACCCTGAAACAATAGGGATGTCCCCTCCCCCCAGGCGACGAACACCAAGGGCCTGCCATTCTTTTAGGGATTTTTGGGTTTCCAGACCAACAAGGCTCTCATCAAAATTTCTGGGCAGCTGAATCTTCCTGCCCCAACGCTCATCGCCTTTCCAGCCGCTTTTACTCAAATAATTGGCTGTTGAGGCAAAGACATCGGGTAAACTGGTCCAAATGTCGCGTTTCCCATCATTATTTCCATCAACCGCAAAGCTGTGAAAACTGGAGGGCATAAATTGATTTTGCCCCATCGCGCCTGCCCATGATCCGCGCATGTTTTTAACGTCAATATGACCGGCATCCAATATTTTGAGCGCATTGATGAGTTCAGAACGAAAGAAATCAGCGCGGCGGCCATCATACGCCAACGTTGCAAGCGAAGACACAACGTCAAAACCGCCCGTATTGTTACCGTAGCTGGTTTCAACGCCCCACAGGGCAACAATATATTGTGGTTGAACGCCGTACTTCTTGCTGGCCTTATCCAATTCAGCGCGGTGCTGCCTCATCATACGCCGCCCCTGATCAATGCGCGCCTGGCTAATAACCCGTTTTTTATACTCTGCGAATGTAAGGCGACCTTCTGGTTGTTTGCGGTCCAGCTCAATAACGCGGTCAATATGGCGAATATTTGCAAAGGCCATATCAAGAGTTTTTTGAGAAATGCCCTTTGAAAGCGCTTCGTCTTTAAACGCTGTGGTCCAATCCTCAAATGTTGTTGCACGCCCCTCTAATACAAAAAAGCATGAAAAAACAATGACTAAGGGAAAAAATATAAACTTATACATTAAAGGGCTTTCGTCTTATAAATCGAATCACACTCATAGAGCTTTGACATGATCTCAAAAATAAATGCTGCACTCCAGCCGAAAAAATGGATGACTGCATAAAATATAAGCAAATCTTATCTTTAAAATAGAATTTCCTCTGGACATATACCCACAAAAGTCGTTAGAAAATGTGAACTTGTCCACGCGTCATTTTATTTTTCCAAGGAGAGATGGCAGAGTGGTTGAATGCACCGGTCTTGAAAACCGGCATAGGTTTATACATATCCATGGTTCGAATCCCTGTCTCTCCGCCACTTCTCTGCTCAGTTCTCGGTTAATAAATTGAACTTACTTCGCACTCGCTTGATGTTGTGGTAACACAGCTATCTCTTATTTTGTTCAAAATTAAACGAACGGACATAGCACATGAGGCTAAACAGCGCAGAGAATAATTATTAGAATACATAAGTTGCGGCGACCACGAATGCTATAAAACGTAATCGCCGCAGAAAATGACTGTAAAAATTTAGTTTTTACGAGGCAAACGAATTTTATCAGACAAAGAAGGCTCATTAACCTTCTCTTCAACTTCTGAAACACCTGCTGCAGGCTCAAGCTGGTCAGGACTTACAGCATCATACTGCTCCTGAGCTGCGTTTGAAGCCTGATCCGGAGTTTTATCTTGAAAATGAACGCGCCCCTGCTTTTTCAAGCTGTAAGAAACGTCTTTGCCTTGATCAGCGAGTGCCGGGGAAAATGCAAAAGCAGCCAGTCCAAGCACGAAAAATGGTTTTGTAAATTTCATTAATAAGTTCCTTTCATTCGGATATGTTTATTTTATTAAACGTATTTAAAAAATTTTGCAAATTATAAATATGAAAACTAAATCTGTAATCGATATTTACAAATTAAATTGAAGGGCAAGCTTATTCTGCGGCTATAGATTGATCATCTTCCGTATGATTCTCATCACTACTATTTTCTACAGCATCATCTGTGCGCTCACCGCGAATTTGCTCAAGAAAACTTCTTACAGATTTTTCAAGACCATCTGAGAGATTAGCAATGTCATCTGCTGAAACTTTAAGCATTTGAGCTGATTGCCCGGTCTGGCTTGCACCACTTTGTACATTGCCAATAGCGCTAGAAACTTGCTGTGCAGCAGTCGCAACCTCCGAAATGTTGCGTGTAATTTCAGACAGAACAGAGTTTTGCTCCTCAGCCGCACTTGCGGTTTGCGTAGCGGCATCATCGATATCAGTAATATTTTTTATTATCTCCTGAACCGCTGATACTGCATCTTGCGTAGCTGATTGAATACCCGTGATGCGTTCTTCAATTTCATTGGTTTTCTGGCTCGTTTCGCTGGCCAGTTTTTTAACTTCATCGGCAACAA
>CAYGQP010000070.1:2461-7898 GCA_964352115.1 uncultured Micavibrio sp.
ATTGGTGGCATTGCGGCTCGCTTCTTACAGGTTATTGAACAAGAAATAATACCATATTCTTCTGCAACAACAGCAAAAGCCTTGCCCGCCTCCCCGGCTCTGGCAGCTTCAATCGTTGCATTCAGAGCTAAAAGGTTGGTTTGTTCCGCAATATCCCGAATAGCCACAACAACCTCTCCAATATTATTGGCGAGCTCATTGAGCTCATCTACTTTTTGGCTTGTGCTGGCAGCACTTGTTGAAGCGGTATTTGCACGAGAAGCCACATTGCCCACTTGCTGTGAAATTTCTTTTGCACTAGCTGTCATTTCTTCTGTAGCAGAGGATACAGAATTAACATTGGCGCTGGTTTCCTCGGCCGCCGACGCAACGGTAGAACTTGATTCCTGCGTTTGTGCGGCTGTTTGATCCATCTCCATAGACGCCGTTTGTAATTTGTCGGCAGCCACAGACAGGTTTTGAATAGCGCTTCCAATCTGACTATCAAATTGGTCAGCCAGTTCATTCATCAAACGCTTTTTCTCATCTGCAGCCCGCTGCTCTACAAGTTTTTGTTCGGCCTGTAGCCTTTTTGCCTCAAGCCCGTTTTCTTTAAACACCTGAACAGAGGATGCCATTCTTCCGATTTCATCGCTGCGATTTACGCCTGGTATCTGGATTTCAAAGTTTTCCTGGGCAAGTTCGTTCATAGCAGTCGACATATCACTAATCGGTTTAGAAATTGTTCTAGACGCAAAAAGAGCAATCAAAACGATAAAGGTCATGGCCAACAACGTTACCACTATGGCAAACATTTTCATGTCATTGATGGGCTTCATGACTTCAGCTTCATCAATTTCAGCCAGCACAGCCCAGCGTGCGCCCTGAAAGTCAATGGGACCATAGGCTGAAAAAACATTGATCCCGCGATAGTCTTCGACGATCTGAACGCCTTTTTTACCTTGAAGGGCAAGATCAACAGTTTCCCCGGTGACCTTAGTTTTCAAAATTGTAGATTCTTCTGAAAAACGAGAATCGCTGCGCATGAAGTTGTCTTGTCCCACAATGTAGGTTTCGCCAGTTTCACCCATACCAGCAGCCAACTGCATCACACTGTTAATACGAGCGATCGGCATCTGGAAAACCAAAACACCAGCTAAAGAGCCATCATCGTTTAAAATGGCTTGTGATAAAAAGCTGGCGGCGGCACCATTACTGGGCGCATAAGGTTTGAAATCAAAGAAATTTTGCTGGTCTGGCTCTGGATTTTCAATGACAGCTCTGAAAGCATCGCCCAGGTCACTATCTTTCCACTCACCGGTATTTAAATTTGTGGCGTAATCCAACTCCTTAAACACGGTGTAAACCAGATCGCCGTTGGGGGCAAAAAGGAAAATATCGTAATAGTCACGTTGACGAAGAAAGTGTCTAAACCAGGGATGATATTCTTTGTGCACCGTGCTGTACACGGAACCATCCTGAGCAAAGTCAAGTTCCTCTTTTGAACCCGTAGGGTTGGGATTATCCGTGATGTATAGGCTCTGGAGAATATCTTTGGGGCTGCCCCTGAAACCCAACTCATTCCAACCATTCATAAAATCGAGCAATGCTTGGCGCACATAGGCGTTTTTGGATAAGGATGAAAGATCCTGCTCAATCGAACTCAAGTAATTTTTCAGGGCATTTTCACGAGAGGCTTGCAAGGCAACAAGTTTCTCCTCAGCAGCACTAATCAGATCATTTTGCGCTGTGCTAACTGTAATGAAGCCTGTCACAACGGATGCTAACACAGCCAAGCCGACAATTAGAAGCGGCAATTTTTGAGAGATTTGCAGTTTTGAAAGTGACATCCTGATCTTCCTTTCCTTCATTCTGAAGTTGATTTCTTTGTAATCTTATCAGCTAAGAGTTAAAAGCTTCTGAAAACACCAAAGATAAATCGTGAATCGCAACCATCTGAGCATTCGCCTGGCTCATCCAGATCTGTATCAACATATTGCAAAGATAGATCAAACCCTTCAAAATTGTAGCCTAAACCAACAGACCAATCGGTGTAGCTATCATCCCCAATACCAAAAGCCGCCCCGTCATCAATCGTTTGATGACCAATATGCGCTGATAATGTAAGGTCGGAAGGCAAAGGCACATCAACGGCCGCCGCATAATAGACGGCATCACCACTGTCACCGAAATACTCGGGAGAATAATTCAAAGATGCAGATGTGGAAAACACATCAAAATCATATCCTACTGCCAATGAGCCTTCAATGAAGTCATAATCCAGGGAACTGTTGGCGCCTGGATAAGCGTAATAGATCAAGCCAATATCATAGCTTAAGCCTTTAAACGCGCCGCTGTAACCGCCGTACACATCAACTTCTAATTGTGCTTCATCGCCATCATTAAAATTAACATTGGATCCCCATATACCTGCATACCATCCTGTGTTGTGTGATACATCAAATCCACCCTGCACGGCTGGATTTTCATTCGATTGAGCGATTCCTCTGAAAGAATATTCACTTACAAATCCAACATTTGCAGAAACATCAAAGTCACCAATTTGCTCGCCAGCTTGAGCGGGAAGCGTTGTGAACAAAAGGGGACATAACACAGCAGCGGTATATAATTTTCTCATTTTTTTAGAGCTCCAATGAAATTTTAATTTTTTAAAAAAGAATCTTGATAGTTAAATTTAGGCGATTGCGAATTTTTTACAAGATTTGATTTACTTCTTCGTGTTAAAGATCGATATAGTTTTGCATAGTGCTTAATTGTAATAAACAAATCTCCCAGTACTTTCATTAATGAACTAAAAGTCTATCTCTTTAAAAATATGACGAGCATGCCTGTACCAATCGAAGAGCCTACCCTGACAAGAAATCAGTTTATCCTGCGTGTCATTGAATTTTGCATTCTTTGCATTGCGCTGCCATCCATCATAATCGTCTATCGTCTGGCTCCGGTTATGTTTAATTTCCTCTGGGCCACGGCTGTCATATGTTTTTTGGTATATAGATTCACCTATTACACCAATTTCAAAACCCTCTGGAATTGGCAAGCCGTAACATGGCAAAACATGAAACCAATTCTATTCCGCTTTGTTATATGTGCAGTTTTGATGGTTGCCTTTGTCTATGTTTACGATCCCGATCGCCTTTTCTATCTACCCAGAGAAAAACCCTATCTCGTAGCATTCTTGTTTTTCTTATATCCTGTTCTTTCAGCCCTGCCGCAGGAATTCATTTTCTGTACGTTTTTCTTTGATCGCTATAAACCATTTTTCAAATCACAAACGGCGATGATCATTGCAAGCGCAATTGTTTTTGCCTACGCGCACATTTTATACATCAATTGGGTTGCCCCAACGCTCAGCTTTTTTGCAGGTCTTATTTTTGCAAAGACCTATGCCGAACATCGATCACTTGCCCTTGTAACGATTGAACATGGCCTGTATGGAAATTGGCTCTTTATCATCGGCCTTGGTTGGTATTTCTACGGCGGAGCTGTAGCTCAGTGACGTTAGTCCTCAAGCCCTGTTTCAATTTTTTCGTACAGCTTTTCAATGTGCTCTAGATGCTTTCGTGCATCATCAAGGCCAAATTTTAATTTACCCGGGTCCTTTGCATCATATTCAAGATCGACCATGAGGGTCATAAGGCTCTGTAAAGGGTCATAAAGATCGGCAACAACATCTTGAAGCAAATGTGTAATTCTGCCCTCATCTTTACCGTTGCTTACGGGGTTAAAATCGTCATTGTCGCTTCGGTACATTGTGACATTTTGCCCGACGACGACTGTACCGCGATTATTCGGCAATGGAACGGCTTTTAGGGAATATACGGTACCGCTGTCTAATTTGAACTCAATGCGCCCTTCGAGGTTGTGCCAGAATTTTTGCAACTGAGCATGGCGCTCATCGCCAACAGGGATCCCCTCCTCTTTCATCATCAGCTCAAACGCATCATAAACGCTTAAGCCACGAATAAGCCGTGTTGCAATCTTGGGATATGCCCGATAATAATGATCACTCACAAAAACCGCGCGTTTGTTGGCATCAAATATAATCATCGAAGCTGGTGCGCAAGACAAGGCATCGCTCATACGGCGATATTCCTCTTCTTGAATAACACTGGATAAACGGCGGTTTCCGGCATTAATTTTGTGTGTCAGGTATTTTTTATAGTGTTTAGATTTGGTGGTCTCTTTGTTCATACAACAGCTGAACCCCTTTGCCATGATCTCAATGGGCTTTAGGTTCACGTTATTAGAACAACACGCAACAATATCTGCTGCAATTGAGCGATCAGCCCTAAGATCGGCTGCGAGCTTTAAGGCCGGGTCAATATCGCTTTCTATGGCGATTAAAACCAATGAACTATTGCTGGCAGCCTGCATGAGCGTATTTTTTTCACCAGGGGTCAGAATTCTTAAATCCCTGTCCAGAATCACAGACTGAATAGACTTGGCAATAAAACCATCATCCGAATCGCCGTAAATTGTGATCAGGGAGTAATCCTGGGCTGACTTATAAATCATCAAAATTGTCTCGTTATTTCATAATTATAGGCACAAGTTTCTTGACACACCGTATAGTATGTGTATATTGCCAAAACTTCGCGACCTCTAAGTGTAGCTATATATAAAGGCTTTGCGCGGATAAGAACAAGATTTTTTTAAAAGTCACAAACGTTTAAAAAGAAAGTTAGAAGACATGTTTGCGGTTATTCGTACTGGTGGAAAACAGTATAAGGTCCAAAAGGACGACAAGATCAAGGTTGAAAAGCTCGACATCAAAGACGGCGAAACCGTAAATATTGATGACGTTCTTTTTGTTAGCGATGGAAAAACAACGAAGGTTGGTGATCCTGTTGTTAAGGGTGCAAAGGTATCTGCAACTGTTCTAGAACAAACTCGTGGTCCCAAGATCACTGTGTTCAAAAAGAAGCGTCGTCAGAACTATCGCCGCAAAAAAGGTCACCGTCAGGATCTAACCGTCCTGCACATCACAGAAATCAAAGCCGCATAATCACGGCACATCAGGATAAATCTCAGGAGATAAATTATGGCTCATAAAAAAGCAGGTGGTAGTTCCAGAAACGGAAGAGATTCAGCAGGACGTCGTCTTGGTGTAAAACGCTATTCTGGACAAATTGTTCTTGCTGGTAACATTATCGTTCGTCAGCGCGGAACAAAATACAACCCTGGTAAAAATGTTGGCTTGGGCAAGGATCACACAATCTTCGCACTTTTGGACGGTAAGGTTTTGTTCACAAAGGGTGCAAATGGTCGCGCGACTGTGAACATCGTCCCGGCAAATGACGGTCAAGCGCAAGCGGCTGAATAATTTCCCAAATGGATTAAATTTTGAATGCAAGGGAAAGGTCAGCCTTTCCCTTTTTTCATGAGCCGAACTCAAAGACCAGAAACAAAGACCAAGAATAACGTGATAAAAAGC
>CAYGQP010000071.1:0-7896 GCA_964352115.1 uncultured Micavibrio sp.
CCTTAACGGACATATGTTGTCCGTTGGGCGTGACCGCGCAGTGGACAATGGTTGGCTGGATGATTTCGAATGGGTGACAGGCAATGCCGAATCGCTTCCCTTCCCCGATCATCATTTTGATGTCTATACGATTGCCTTTGGATTGCGGAACGTCACGCATATTGACACTGCGCTTAAGGAAGCCGTTCGCGTTCTCAAGCCTGGCGGGCGTTTTTATTGTCTGGAATTCAGCCACGTTCGCCCCCGAATTCTGGCCAAGGCTTATGATCTGTATTCCTATAATGTGATCCCTAAAATCGGTAAGGCGATCACAAATGATGAGGAAAGCTATCAATATCTTGTGGAAAGTATTCGTAAATTCCCTACGCAAGAGGCTCTTAAACACCGCATGACAGACGCAGGATTTGCAAAGGCTTCTTACTCAAATTTATCAGCAGGTATCGTCGCAATCCACAGCGGAACAAAGATTTAGCCAAAAACTTCACACGCCCCAATCATTTACATAATCATTTATCCTATGATTTTCAGAGCCTTAATAGTTTTTATTGACAAGCCCTCCGAAAAACGCAATGTTACGTCCATTCATACCATTGAGGGATAACATAAAGGACTACACACAATGAGTGATTTTACAAAATCAATAGTTTATTCAGGCGTTGTACTGGTTGCAGGCTTGATCGCAATTTTTTCAATCTACAACAACATGACAACAAACAGTGGATCTGATTTTTCTGACATTTCTCCTGCTGCTGGTGATGAAACCACATACACAGAAGAAGTTCAGGATGATCTGAAGGCTGTCATGGATGAAGCTGGTTCAATGGCCTCTGATGCCGCTGAGGCAACAACAGAAGCTGCTGAAGACACCTATGAAGGCGCTAAAGAGATGGCCTCTGATGCTGCCGAGGCAACGACAGAAGCCGCTGAAGATGCTTATGAAGGCGCGAAGGACATGGCAGAAGACGCTGGTGATATGATTGAATCAGCTACTGACGGCACAGAGGACACAGTTGAAGACGCTGCAGAGGCCGTTGAAGATGCCGCTGAAGATGCTTCTGATACTATTCCTGCTGCTGGTGAAGAGGCTGCGGAAGACGCGAAGTCCAAGTACTAAACTTTACGTCCTAAAATACACAAATTCAAAAAGCGCTCCTTCCATTTGGGGCGCTTTTGTTTTATATAAACTTTCATGGAAAATAATTGGTCTTCGAAATCCATTCTGTTGATTATCTCAGGCGGTATTGCTGCCTATAAATCCCTTGAACTCATCCGCCTGATCAAAAAAGCCGGCGGGGAGGTTAAATGTATCCTCACAGATGGCGGATCTCATTTTGTAACACCTCTAAGCGTCTCCGCACTATGCGAGCATGAAGTATATACGACATTATGGTCGCTCAAGGACGAAGCAGAGATGGGGCATATCCGCCTCAGCCGTGAAGCCGATCTTGTTGTCGTTGCTCCGGCCAGTGCGGATATCATGGCCAAAATGGCGCATGGCCTGACTTCTGATCTTGCAACAACCACGCTTTTGGCGTCGGACAAGCCATTGATGATTGCACCAGCCATGAACCCCATTATGTGGAACCACCCGGCAACCCAAGAAAACATCAAAACCCTTAATAAACGTGGCGCCATTCAGGTCGGACCTAACCCAGGCGAAATGGCTTGCGGTGAAACCGGTTTTGGGCGAATGGCCGAGCCGGAAGAAATTTTTAACGCTATAGATTCCTTTTTTTTTGAAAAACCGTTGAGCGGTTATAAAGCCCTTGTTAACAGTGGGCCAACCTATGAGGCTATTGATCCCGTTCGGTTCATTGGTAATCGTTCTTCCGGTAAACAAGGCCACGCCATTGCCAAAACGCTTGCGCTGTATGGTGCTGATGTGACACTTGTTTCGGGCCCCACTGCTCAGCCCGTCCCTGCCGGTGTCAACGCTGTCCACGTGGAATCTACGCAGGAAATGCTTAATGCTTGTGAGAAAGCACTTCCCGTAGATATTGCCGTCTGCGCAGCCGCAGTGTGCGATTGGCGGCCTGATGTTGAGGCCGATCAAAAGATCAAAAAGAAGAAAGCCGAAGCCCCACCCTCGCTTAGTTTAACCGAGAACCCAGATATTCTTCACACCATATGCCAGCACAAAAACCGGCCAAAGCTTGTTGTAGGCTTTGCTGCAGAAACTCAAGACTTGCTGAATAATGCGAGAGCCAAGCTCATCAAAAAAGGGTGCGATATGATTGTCGCGAACAATGTGGGCGAAGAGGAAATTTTCGGAGCGGATGAAAACCATGTTTTTCTTGTTCGCGCAGAGGGCGAGGAAGAATGGCCTAAAGCCAGTAAAACCGACATTGCCGATCATCTTGTGCGCCATATAATCCAGTATTTTGAACATCAGAAAGACATCAAACATGCCGCTGAATGACCCGAAAAATGACAATGGCCGCGTGGCGCTCTGTCCGCTTGAACATGCTGTTGGGTTAAATTTACCGTCCTATGCCACAACGCAATCCGCAGGCATGGATCTCTCGGCAGCACTGGAAGAGGATCTGGAACTTGGCCCGGGTGATCGGGCACTTATTCCTACCGGCCTCGCCATTGCCCTGCCCCCCGGCTACGAAGCGCAAATCCGGCCACGTTCAGGATTGGCGGTAAAACACGGGGTCACTGTTTTGAATGCTCCGGGTACGATTGACGCCGATTACCGCGGTGAAATTAAGGTTGTTCTGATTAACCATGGCCAGGAACCCTTTACCATTCAGCGCGGCATGCGTATTGCTCAAATGGTGATGGCCAAGTATGAGCAAATAAAGTGGGATGTTGTCGAAACCCTCGAAGAAACAGATCGCGGCGAAGGCGGTTTTGGATCAACAGGAACGGAATAGCAATAACCCCTTGGCTTTGCCCCCCAGAATGTCGTAAGAATCTTGGTTATGCGTAACACGGCTCGTAAAACCATTGATGAATACATGGCAGATGGCCATACGCCAATGATGGCCCAATATCATGGCCTGAAAGACGCGCATCCCGATTGTCTCTTATTCTATCGCATGGGCGATTTCTATGAGCTTTTCTACGAAGATGCCGTTCATGCCTCTGAAACGCTCGATATCACCCTCACAAAGCGCGGAAAGTCGAACGGGGATGATATACCGATGTGCGGCGTTCCCTTTCATGCATACGAGCCGTATTTGGCGAAATTGATCCGCGCAGGGTTTAAGGTTGCGATTTGTGAGCAAACCGAAACGCCAGAGGAAGCCAAATCCCGCGCGAAGGCGGAGGGGCGTCCGGCCTCAAAAGCCCTTGTGAATCGTGATGTTGTGCGTATCGTCACACAGGGCACGCTAACCGAAGACACCTTGCTGGAGGCGCGTGAGCAAAACTTTTTGGCCGGTCTCTCCGAGGTTGGAGGCCAAAGCGCATTATCGTGGCTAGATCTGACATCCGGCAGCTTTTTTGTGCAGGCGATTTCGCAAAATGACATTCCGGCAGCGCTTGAGCGCATCTCACCTAAGGAGCTATTGACGCCCGATGATTTTAATATTGTGCATGATGACTCCTATATTCTTTCACGCCAGCCAAAAAGCCTGTTCAACAGCGAAAATGCGCGCAAACGTCTAGAGAACATCTTTGGCGTTGCGACGCTTGAATCCTTTGGTGGCTTTAGCCGTGCGGAGATTTCTGCTGCGGGGGCGTTGATTGATTATGTGCAGCGAACACAGGTGGGCAAAGTCCCTTATCTTAACCCACCGCAGCAAATTGCTGCGCAGGGGATCATGGACATTGATGCCGCAACGAGGCGTAATCTTGAACTTTCGCGCACGCTGTCCGGTACGCGAAAAGGCAGTTTGCTGGACACCATTGATTATACGATTACCGGCCCGGGCGCACGAGCATTGCAGTCATGCCTGTCGGCCCCACTCAATGATATTGTGCGCATTAACCAGCGACTAGATCGTATTGGCTGTTTCATTGATGAAAACACTGTACGCGAGGACCTGCGTAATCATTTAAAATCCATGCCAGACATGCAGCGCGCCCTCGCCCGCATACATCTGGAACGCTGCGGCCCCAGAGACCTTTTGGTGATCCGCAACGGTCTTGCGAGTGTCCAAATTATTCGCAGCCTTATGCAAAGCACAGAGGTAACGCGCAACATATTTGCCGATATTCTAGACATTATACAGGAGGATACAAAGCTACAGAGCCTGCAAGATGTTCTGAATATTGCGCTGAAGGATGATCCGCCCGCCCTTGTGCGCGATGGAAATTTCATTGCTGCGGGGTATAACGCGCAGTTGGACAAGCTCAAATCCATGCGTGACGAGAGCCGTTCCCTTATTGCAAAGCTGCAGCAAAAATACCAAGAGCTTAGCAAAGTTGATGCGCTTAAAATCAAGTTCAATAACGTCTTGGGATATTTTATTGAAGTCACTGCGCGGCATGGTGACGCGTTGATGGTCAAGAACGGCGATACAGAAAATCCCTTTATTCATCGTCAAACCATGGCCAATGCGGTACGCTTTACAACGGCCGAGCTGTCCGATCTTGAGCGCGATTTATCGTCTGCCGCGGATAAAGCGCTAGCGCTGGAGCAAGAAATTTTTGCGCATTTATGCAATGAAGTGATTGAGTGTTCAAGCGAAATCAGCCTTCGCGGAAAGGCCATTGCTGCGCTGGACATGGCTGCTGCCCTGGCTGAGCTGGCGGTTGACCGGCATTATGTTCGCCCAAAGATTGATGACTCAAAAGCCTTTAACATACAAGGTGGTCGCCACCCAGTTGTCGAGGAGGCTCTTCGCAAGGATGGCGAGAACTTCGTCCCGAATGATTGCGATCTTGCACCGGCGCAGCGTTTATGGCTTCTGACCGGCCCAAATATGGCGGGTAAATCAACCTACTTACGGCAAAATGCGTTGATTGCGATTTTGGCGCAAATGGGGTCCTTTGTTCCCGCAGATGCTGCGCATATTGGCCTCGTGGACCGTGTATTTAGCCGGGTCGGCGCATCGGATGATCTGGCGCGCGGGCGAAGTACATTTATGGTTGAAATGGTTGAAACCGCGTCTATCCTCAATCAGGCGACGGAAAAGTCACTTGTGATATTGGATGAGATCGGGCGCGGAACTGCAACATTTGATGGATTGTCCATTGCCTGGGCCTGCGTAGAGCAATTGCATGAGGTTAATCAGTCTCGCGCGCTATTTGCTACACATTATCATGAGCTTACGTCGCTGAAATCCAAACTTCCTGCCTTATCCTGTCATAGCGTTCAGGTGAAGGAATGGAAAGGTGACATTGTGTTCATGCACAAAGTCATTTCAGGCAGCGCCGATCATTCCTACGGCATACATGTTGCAAAATTAGCCGGTTTGCCTAAGTCGGTTACGCGGCGTGCACAAGAGGTTCTGACGTTGTTGCAGTCCGGGGAACAATCCGGCGCGCTCTCAAGACTGGCCGATGACCTACCGCTTTTTGCTGCACAAAAGCATATCAGTGAAGATCACGACTCACCATTAGAAACTCTTTTGAAAAATACAAATCCTGATACACTATCGCCGAAAGATGCGCTTGATATTTTGTATCAGCTCAAAGATCTGCAAAAGGAACAAGGAAAGTAATGAATATGTTGCAACCCGCTCCCAAACAACCATTAACAGACACACTCCAGACCATCGGCAACACACCGCTTATGGATATGGGTGATGGCATTATGGCGAAATGTGAATTTTTCAACCCGTCAGGCTCTATCAAGGATCGCATGGCGCTCTATATGATCGAAAAGGCTGAGAAAGAAGGCCTTCTCAAACCGGGTGATACTATTGTGGAATCCACATCCGGCAATACGGGCAATGCGTTGAGCATGATTGCCGCGATTAGAGGCTATAAGATGGTTGTGGTCATTCCCCATGGGTACACGTCTGAGCGTATGCGTATTTCAACCGGATTTGGCGCAGAAATTCGTTTTGTTGGCAATTTTCAGGTCAATGAAGCGCGCGCAGAAGCCATTCGTCTAGGGCAGCAGGATGGATGGTACTGCCCTCAGCAATTCGACAACGAATGGAATGTTGAGGAGAATCGTGAGTGGCTCGCACGGGAAATCATCGATCAATTGCCTGAAGGATTTAAATTTGATGCGATTGTTCAGGGTGTTGGCACCGGCGGTACGCTTATTGGCGTCGCACAGGGGCTGCAAAAATGGAACAATCCTGATCTGAAAGTCTTTGCTATGGAGCCATCAGAATCCGAAACGCTGCAATGCTGCATGGTGGCTGATCATCAGATTGAGGGCATATCAGATGGATTTATTCCGACAATTTATGGCCGCCATAAGGACATCGTCGATGATATTATTTCCGTCCAAAGCACTGTGGCCATCGAAGAGGCTCGTGTTTTATCCCGTGAGCGCGGCTTATTTGTCGGCCCCAGTTCCGGCGGGAATTACTGGGCTGCAAAAGAAATTCAAAGACGCCATCCGGAAATTAAAAACATTCTCACTTTCCTTTGTGATCGCGGTGAAAAGTATTTATCCATGATGTATGCTTGATCTTTTCCTGTAACCGCGCTAAATCAGAGCCCCATGACCAATGTAGTGAACATGAATACATCAAATGACGCCCATATTCAAACAGACGCGCTGATAATCGGTGCCGGCCCGTGTGGTTTATTCACCGTGTTTGAAATGGGCTTGCTCGATATGAAATGTCATTTGATTGACATTTTGGATCGCCCAGGTGGCCAATGTGCCGAACTATATCCAGAGAAGCCAATTTATGACATTCCGGCCTATCCGATCATCACAGGGCAAGAGCTGACGGATCGCCTTATGGAGCAAATTGAGCCCTTTGATCCACAATTTCACTTCCAGCAAATGGCGGAAAGCCTTGAGCGTGTGGGATCAGACGATCCTGTTGATGGGCATTGGCGTTTAACAACGGATGTTGGAACTGTATTTGAAGCCAAAGTCATCATCATTGCCGCGGGCGGCGGGTCATTTGTGCCAAAAAAGCCCCCTATTCCGGGCATTGAAGACTATGAGGGCAAATCGGTGTTTTATGCGGTGCGCCAAATG
The DNA here is from genome assembly GCA_964352115.1 of uncultured Micavibrio sp. GTDB lineage: Bacteria > Pseudomonadota > Alphaproteobacteria > Micavibrionales > Micavibrionaceae > CAYGQP01. The sequence continues at coordinate 7,067 of CAYGQP010000071.1, forward strand.
GAGCAGTTTCGGAACAAACGCATTGTGATTGTCGGGGGTGGTGATTCCGCGCTGGACTGGACCTTGAACCTTCAACCGCTGGCCAAGGACCTCACGCTCATTCACAGACGAGACCAGTTCCGCGCCCATCTGGATACGGTCCATAAGATGCATACACTGGTTGAGAGCCGCAAAATGGCCTTTGAAATGGGTCAGATTAAGGCGCTTAAGGGCGCAAACGGGCAGCTTGAGGCCATTGTTGTAGAGGACGCGAACAAGAACCGCACCGAAATTGAATGTGACACGTTATTGCCCTTCTTTGGCCTGACAATGAAGCTTGGCCCGATTGCCAATTTCGGTCTGAATCTGGATAAAAACCTGATCCCCGTTGATACAGAAAAGTTTGAAACATCAACGCCAGGAATTTTCGCCGTGGGTGACATTAATCACTATCCCGGTAAGCTGAAGCTTATCCTCTCTGGGTTCCATGAGGCCGCGCTGATGGCCCGTCAGGCGTTCAGATATATTCATCCAGATGCGAAGCTGAAATTCGAATACACGACCTCCAGTTCGTCACTTCAAGAAAAACTGGATGTATCCGATGACAGCCAGAAAAAGGCCAGAACGTAAATACCGGCCTTATTCTAGATCTTTAAACAAATCACTGGAAATGTAGCGCTCCGCGAAGGATGGGACGATTGTAACGATCGTTTTGCCCTTGTTTTCAGGCATGCGGGCGACTTCGATGGTGGCCAAAAACGCCGCGCCGGATGAAATACCGCAAGGAATTCCCTCAAGACGCGCCACTTCGCGGGCCATGGCAAAGGTGTCTTCGTTGCTCACTTTAATTA
>CAYGQP010000072.1:0-2040 GCA_964352115.1 uncultured Micavibrio sp.
GGTGTAAGGTTTGACAACTGGATATCATTGCCATCCATGTTTTTAAGCTTGTTTAATAATGTTTTTAGGCGATCACCAATATTTCCTGCATCTTTTCCATCAATGAAGAAGGCTTCCAGAATGTCCGGGAACTCCTCTGGCGTATCAACAGGCTGAGGTGTGTTGTTCAGGTCTGTCAGTGCTTTATCAATATGGCTGTCGCCGCCCATCATAATTTCATCGAAGGCTTTCTGGTTAAGGGCGACCGTCGTTTCAATTTCCTGCGGACCATCCAGATAGTAATTTTCAACATCATCTGTGATTTCAGAGTTTTCAGCCAATAGAACAGAGGGGTCTAATGATGGATCATCTGAGAGGACAGGATTGTCAGAGTCTAATGGCCCTGATTGTGTTTTTTCATCAGACGTTTGATGTGACTTTCCCTGTTGCTCAATCATACCGGTTAGGATCATGTCGATAAAAGACAGCCCATCAAACCCAATAGGTGCATTGCCTGAGATGCCCAGTGTTGTTTTGTTCTGGGTTGTTTGATTTTGCGTTGTGAAAAGGCTTTCAATCGTCATATATCGTTCTCATTCGTTCTCGTAGCGTTTTTCTCAAATTTCTCTTATGCCGTCTCGCTGACGCCCATGGAGAGAGATTTGCGGTTTGCAGAATTGATGACGCCCGTTTCGCCGTAGCTAAAGGATCGTTTCTTTCTTGCGGTTTCTTTTGCAGCATGGCGCAGTGTTTGTCCCAAACGCTCAGTGCAACGCTTCATTCGCTCAAGAGCCTGCATGTTTTGTTGCGCAAGATCAGAGAATTCGACCTGCATGTCCTTCAATTTTTTCTTAAGATGCGGTGATGCTGTTTTCATTTCATCACTGCGTCCTATGATCTGCTGAATGCCGGATTCATAATGCTTCGCAGCTTCGAGCTTTTTATCCTGAAGGCTAAAGAATGTGTTTGTGTCGGCATTTTCCAGAGCGTTTGTCTCGTCTAGATATATGCCGCGCAGATGATCAATCTGATCCATCATTTCCTGCATTGCCTTATTAGGGTCTCGCGACAGTATGAAGCTGGAGTTTTGCTGGTCGACGTGTGTGGTTTGTTCTCTGTTCGATGACATTATTTATGCTCCTGCTTGGTTTTGATTGTTGTCTTCAGACATATGCACGGGTCTAATCTGCGCAAGTTCCTGAACGGTAAAGAGTGTTTTTTGCGTGTTTTGAGCGGCTTTTTCTCGCATTTTATCAACAATCTCATTGTTGGCTTTTGCTTTCTCGCCTAGCTGCTGCTGGGCTTTTTCGAGCTTTTTCAACAAGGATTGATCAACGCGACGAAATTCATTGATGCGCGCTCTGAATTCGCGAGACATGGTGGCGTATTGGTTTGCAACAATGTCTTTTTCATCCTGAATAACACCAAAGCTCAAGATATCGTTTTGCAGCAAAGATTGCGTTTCACGCTCGGCCATGCCCAACAAAAGATCTGATGTTTTGATCAGTTTTTGAATTGCCTGTGACGGGTCGGCAGGTAACAAATTTACCGTTACGTTTTTAGGTTTATTTGTCATCTGCTGTGAGTGAACGTGTTGCATCAGAGTCTGCTCCTTTTTGTGCGTTGGTGTTTGAATCTTGTGGTGTTTTGGTCTCTCTAAACTCAACTTCTATGGGTTCCATACCTTTGAACTCACCGTTTTCATGTTCTTCGATAACATCGCTGCCGAGATCAACCTTGGCTTGCATGCGGATCATCTCGGTTTTAATGTGATCAGACATGCCAATGCTGCCAGTTTTGGATATAATCTTGCCGTATTCCTGAAGTAACATGCCGCGAAATACTTCTTCGCCCTTACCGCCGCCAAAGGGCGCTTCGGTGGAGATGTCGGCGAACATCGGCTTCATCATTTCCGCTATGAACACGGCTTCGAAATCCTGAGCAGCTACTTGAACAGGGTCACTCGCGCCGCCGCTTGTCTCCGCTATACGCTCAAAATTGTGCTTGGCTTTTTTTAGTTGCCCAGCTTTTTGCTGCGCATCATTTTCAGCGATGTTCATC
>CAYGQP010000072.1:2050-7822 GCA_964352115.1 uncultured Micavibrio sp.
TGTTCATCAGCGAAATGGTCATATCGGGGGAGAGTAAATCACTCATGATTACATCACCTCTATCTCTGCCTGAAGCGCGCCTGCGGCTTTCACGGCTTGTAAAATTGTAATGAGATCGCGGGGCTGAATGCCAAGGCGGTTTAGCCCGGTCACGAGATCCTGGAGCGTGACGCCGGTTTCCAGCGCGGCCAGCCTTACGTCTTCGCCCTGATTAACCTCTACATCTGTTCGCGGTACGACAATGGTTTGACCTTGTTCGGAAAACGGATTGGGCTGAGAAACTTGCGGCGTCTCAACAACGCGGATGGTCAAATTACCCTGGGCAATTGCCACATCACTGATTTTTACGTCTGCACCAATGACGATAATGCCTGTGCGTTCACTAATGACAACGCGGGCAACCTGGTCTGGTTGAACAGGAAGCTGTTCAATTTCGGTGATCAGATCAACAATTGTGCCGTCATATCCCCCTGGCAGAGAGAGGTTGATGCTGGACGAATTTTCCGCCCGTGCGATGTTCGCAGACATAAAGCCGTTGATGGCCTGTTGAATGCGGCGCGCTGTTGTGAAGTCGGGGTTTTTAAGCGCCAAGCGGACTTTTTGTTGCTCTTCCAATGTGAAGTCGATTTCACGTTCGACAATCGCGCCTGCGGCAATGCGGCCCGATGTCGGTATGTTTTGAGTGACTGTGGCGGCTTCGCCCTGAATGCTAAATCCGGCAACGCTGATTTCGCCCTGTGCAACCGCATAGACTTCGCCATCGGCCGCGAGGAGCGGCGTAACAATAAGTGTTCCGCCCAAAAGGCTGCTGGAATCGCCCAGTGATGAAATGCTGACATCAATACGTGAACCCTGATTAGAGAACGGGGGCAGGGTGGCTGTGACCATAACGGCTGCGGTGTTGCCCGTATTCAGGTTCAAGCCACGGACGTTGACGCCAAGACGTTCCAAAAACGCAATCAAGCTTTGCTCGGTAAATGGAGAGTTATTTAGGCTGTCGCCCGTGCCATCGAGGCCAACGACAAGACCATATCCTACGAGCAGGTTGTCTCTGACACCTTCGACATCGACAATGTCCTTGATGCGGGAAGTTTTTGCCTGTGCGTTGTCCACAGGGGCGGCAAAGAACGTCAGCGTAAAAACGAGGCAGAAAAAGAGAGTGGCCATCAATGAACGGCCTAATACCCATTCGGGTGTAAGCTGCGCAGATGGCCGGATTGTACCCACCAAAGGCTTTTGTTTATGAATGTTTATTGTTGTCATCTTTTTTCCTTGTCTCATCGTCTTTTGGTTATTTAATGGCCAAAGGACGCATAACAGTCCCCAATACAAATGCGAATGCCGTGCCAAATGTGTTGTTCGGGGAAAATGTTGTGAAACAAGGCTTTAGTGCGCGCGGCGTAAAGGGTGTTAGTGCCCGGCCATAAGAGGCTGTGCATGCCGCGTGATACACTGGGCAAATCTTTCCTCCTGTATCTTCAGAGAAAAGGGGGTATAGTAAGCTCTCTATGATGGAATCAGATAAAATCTGATCTAAAATCGAAGCAAAACCGCTAGGCAAACACCCGGTAAACGCGATATAATGAAATAAGCGTAAAGGTAAGGTTCTTATGAAAGTTACAGGCCCAGGCCAGGTTCAAGGCCCATCAAAAACAAAAAAATCGGATAAATCCAAATCTTCTGATAGTGATTTTGGGAGTCTTGTGTCCTCCGGCCCATCAGAAGCCGCAGGTACGAAAACCACTCAATCCATTGCCCATGTTGATGCCTTGCTGGCTGTTCAAGAGTCAGAAGACCCTACTGCACGGGCGGCAAAGCGCCGTATGCGGGAGCGCGCTGATGACATTCTTGATGAGCTGGATAAAATCCGCTTGGCGATGTTGAATAATGAGCTGACGGTTGGTCATATGATTGATATTGCTGATGTTGTGGCGTCACACCGTGAAAAAATGCCTGATCCCAAGCTGACAGCGATTATGGATGAAATTGACCTGCGGGCGCAGGTTGAATTGGCCAAGATGCGGGTTGTTCTGGATAAAAAAGAGGCCTCAGCGGCTTAGGCTTCCCTCATCGTCTTTTTTGATATCTTTCCCGCAATATTTGCCCTTTTTTCTTGTTGTTTTCCTAAAAAAGGATGCGTATATTCTTGTTCTCATTTTTAAATGCGTTAAAAGGCCAATGCGCCTGTGTAAAGGGATATATAGACCATGACAAGCTCAGCAAGCAGTGTAATCGTTCCACCAGATTATGACCCGGAGGATGACAAGGGGAAATTTATGAACCCCGTTATGCTTGAATACTTTCGTCAAAAATTAATCAGCTGGCGCGAGGAATTGCTTCGTGAATCTCAGGGCACAATCCAAAAAACGCTTCAAAGCACAGAGCTACAGCAGCCAGATCTCGCTGACAGAGCGTCTGCGGAGACCGATCACGCGCTAGAGCTTCGTACACGTGACCGTGAGCGCAAGCTTGTGAAAAAGATCAATCAGGCTTTGGAGCGCATCAACGATGGTGAATACGGGTATTGCGAAGAAACAGGTGATGAGATTTCCATCGCCCGCCTGAAGGCCCGCCCAAATGCGACCATGACACTTGAGGCCCAAGAACGCCACGAGCGCAAAGAACGCACACAACGCGACGATTAACCCTCTCATTTTTGCCATGAGCATCGTTCATCTAACGGTTTCAATGTTTTTTATGGCTTAATAAAAAAATCCGGCCTTGATTGCTCAAGCGCCGGGAGAGGTTGGGTGGGTAAGGTAAACTTTATGGCTTCCGTGCCTGTGTTCAGGTCACGAGCTTAACCCTTAAAACGGGAAGATGACATCATAGAGCTGCTGGCCGTAGCGGGGCTGCTGGACATCTGTGATCTGACCCTCACCGCCATAAACGATGCGTGCTTCAGCGATTTGATCGTATGAAATTGTATTATTGGTTGAGACATCTTGGGGTCTGATGACGCCATCAATTTGCAAGATACGTTTTTCAAAGTTCACCACGACTTCCTGACGGCCATAGATCACCATATTGCCGTTTGGCAAAATTTGCGTGATAAAGGCGGCCATGCGCAGTGTGATTTGTTCTTCGCGTTCAATGCTGCCCTGACCGTTGTGGGACGAGTCTGAATCAAGTCCAACGATATCGGGTGTGACCAGGGTGCCAGTGGCGGGGTCGATGTTTGCCTCAGGCAGGATCTGATTGATGCTGTTTTGATAACCAAGAAGGTTGTTGAGTGTTGCGCCTTCGTTGCTTGAGCGTGTGCGCTCTGTCTCGTTGTCTAGCTCTGCCTCGTCGTCAATATCGATCATAACGGTGATGATATCGCCAACATCGGTCGCGCGCTGGTCCTTAAAGAACGTGTAGCGGTCAGATTCCCAGAGCGAGTTTTTCTGCTTTTTGATGTTCTTGGGCGCTGGCATGGGTAGGCTCACGGGCTGATATTCAGGCTGCGTTGTCGGGTTAACAATTTTTGACGTCTGCGGTGCCTGGCCGATGTTTGAGACGCGATCCACCGCGCCGCATGCTGCCAATGTTGTGCAGCTGAGGAGAGCCAGTGTGAGAATTTTTAGATCAGATGTTTCCATGGTTCCGGTTCCTTATTTCAGGGTTTAATAGGTGGTGACCGCGACTTCACGATCGGCGCTGACTTCGGCCTCTATGGTGCGGTTGCTGTTGAGGTTTACGACGCGGATGATGTCACCTTTTGCGCCGTCCTCCAGAGCCTTGGCGCGGGCTGTCAATGTGAGCGGCCCGCTCTGCAGAGTCATTGTGACCGTATCGCCGCGGCGGACCATGCGGGGTGATTGAATGGTGTTATCCAGGATAGGTTTGCCGTGTTGCGCCATGCGACGGGGGGTCATGCCCAACAGCATTTTTTCGTCTGTAATCATGTCATGCTGCACGTCGCGGGCTTCGATTTCGATGAATTCAATGTCATTTTTGCCGATGACTTCACCGTTGCGCATGGCTTGTTTAAGTACAGGAACGTCGATCATGCGTTTGATTTGGCCTGATATGCGGGCGGTTTTGATGGGGTTGGCCTTCGATGGGGCGGCAATGGTTGCCTCGAAAAAATCCCGGTCCTTATACAGGCGAATGTTTTGCACTTCTGCCGTAGCGGGCATGTCCTGTGGCAATATGATTTCGCTCTCTATGTTTGGGATGATCATTCTGAATTTACCTTCATATCCATGCGCCTTGATCTCCTTGCGAAGGATGTCTTCGATCATGCCGCGATCAATAAATGTTGCCGCGCGGGTAATGACAACAAAATCGCCAGTGCTTGTAGGGCGCCAGTCCAGATCCAGTGCGATGGCAATGCGCATCAATGTCCGCGCATTAAGAACCATGTCCTGGCCAGGGCGAGGGGAAGCGCCAAGGACACGGTCTTCGTCTCTGTTGAGGCCGTCAAACAAATCTTTCAGCTTGATGGTGCTGTCGGTTACGACGCTGTTGTGTTTCACGCTTATGGCGTGCGCAGGGTTAATGGATGCTGCGATAAAAAAGACCAACAGCAATAGCGCCCAAAGTATGCCCAGCATTTTGCACATGCCAACGCCAGCCTTTTCCATGGAGGGCAAGGTAAACGTTGGTAGCTCAAATACTGATGGCGGTAAATCAAAGCTATCGTTTTCGTGTTCTGTCTTTTTACGCATATTTATTTTCCCTATTTTTCTTTCCGATTATCTATCGAAGTTGTGTTGCTGTTTGCAGCATTTCATCAGATGTTGAGATGATGTTTGAGTTCATCTCATAGGCACGCTGTGCTGTGATCAATTCTGTGATTTCTTCAACCACGTTGACGTTTGATTGCTCAAGAGCGCCCTGACGTGTGGCGCCGAATTCTTCTGAATTCGGGTTGCCTGTGATGGGCGCGCCGGAGGCTTCGGTTTCAAGGAGAAGGTTGTCGCCAATAGATTCAAGCCCGGTCGGGTTGATGAAGTTTGCGAGCTGAAGTTGTCCCAAATTCGAAACCGCAGTCTGGCCGGGCAGGGCAACCAGGACCTCGCCATCGAGGTTAATGTCGATATCAATGGCGTCCTGCGGGATTGTTATACCTGGGTCCACAATATAGCCCTGAACGGTTACGATTTCGCCGTTCTCGTTTAACTGGAACGTACCATCGCGCGTGTAGGCTGTTTCACCGCTGGGCAGTTCAATCTGGAAAAATCCTTCGCCCGTGATGGCCACATCCAGAGGGTTCTCTGTAATCCTCAGTGCGCCCTGAGCGTGTTGTCTGTATACTGATCCGGCGCGAACACCCAAGCCAAGCTGCAAACCTGCAGGAACCAGAGTGCCGGCATCTGATGATGTCGAGCCCGGACGGTCAAGGTTTTGATAAATCAGATCAGCAAAGGCCGCGCGCTGGCGTTTGTAGCCCGTTGTCGTCATGTTGGCGATGTTGTTGGATATCACATCAACATTGAGTTGTTGTGCGAGCATCCCTGTGGCGCCGATGTCTAGAGAACGTGTCATGGTTTTACTCCTTTTTTAAATCTCTGTTTTTGTCGAACGATGCTTAGCCCGATCGTGTTAATCGTTGAATTGCGGTTCTTAAGCGCTCGTTTTCCGTGCGCAAAACATTTTGTGTGGATTGAAAGGTTCTAAGCAGATCAATCATTTTTGTCATTTCCACAACGGGCCTGACATTTGATCCCTCAAGGTGGCCTTGTTTAACGCGGGTTGTTTCAGATTGAGCGCCGCCGTTAGGTGCGGCGTATAAATTGTTTCCGATGGCTTCAAGTTCTTGGACGTTTTGAAACTCTGTTATGC
>CAYGQP010000073.1:0-7805 GCA_964352115.1 uncultured Micavibrio sp.
GCTTGAGACTGAAGATATTTTTGAAGGACGTCCCGCCGACACTTTAAAACCCATGATGGGCATTGCGAAACAAAAGCTCATCGATGCTGGTGTCAAAGACCCCAGCCTTGAGGACATTGTCACCGTCGCCATGTGGTCCGACGCCAAAAATACAGGCTTAAACCACGTTCTTGCGCGCGTGAATGGTACGCTGGAAGCTGTCGAAAAGGGCAATATGCCGGGCTGGACAAAAGAGCCAGAGGTTCGATGGGTAAAGAAGAATGGTGATTTTGCCTCAACATACGCCGCTGATCATTTCAGAGCTATTGGAGGTTTTGAGCCATTTGAACGATTTATTCAGCACGCTTTCCAGAGAGAGAGATTATTGCTTCCTGATGCAGATGGAGAGCGTTACATGAAAGGTGAGTGCTTGGCTCCGCCCGCATCCGGAACTGAAGATCTGGGGCATGTGAATGCAAGGGATGTTATTCGGATGGAGCCTGAACATTTCAAAAAAACCTATGATCGTTGGGCTGAAAATCATCAGCTGGCCATTGATGAATTTATGTCGGGTTTTCGCCCAAAGCTGGAAGCCGCTGGATATGAAGGTATTCATCTTTGGGGGGCCATCCATTCAATTGAAAGTATGATTTATGATGCCTTAAGCGTCAAAGGTGTTCCGTCGCAGCGTATTCCAAAGGTGTCAGACTATTCCTCGAAAATTCACGCGGCCAGGCCGGAAAGAGGGCCCAGAAGACATCAGCGCGTTATTGGTGGTATAACAGATGCTATCAGATCTCTTGGCCCTAACGTTACTCAATCTACCTAATTAAAGCGCGCCTTTGGTGCTGGGCAGGACACCAGCGGCGCGTTCATCATGCGCAATGGCCATGCGTAACGCTTTTGCGGTCGCCTTAAAAATACTCTCGATGATGTGGTGGTTATTTTCACCGTACAGGTTTTCAATATGCAGCGTGATCCCGCCCGCCTGCGCGAAGGCGTTAAAGAACTCCTGAAACAATTCGGTGTCCATTTCGCCTAAACGCTCAACGCTGAAATCGACATTCCAGATCAGATAGGGACGGTTTGACAGATCCAGCGCGACAGAGGAGCGCGATTCATCCATCACCAGATCAAAATGCCCATAACGGTATATGCCCATTTTATCGCCCACAGCCTCCTTTAGCGCCTGACCCAGCGCGATGCCCGTATCCTCGACGCTATGATGGCCATCGATGTGCAAATCACCGTCACAGCGCACGCTCATGTCAATCAAGCTATGTTTTGCGAGTTGTTCCAGCATGTGATCGAAAAACCCGATGCCGGTCTGTATATCCGCCGTACCAGTGCCATCCAGCGTCACAGAAACGCTGATGTCGGTTTCCTTGGTTTTACGATTTACATTTGCTGTGCGTTTTGCGCCGCTATCCTTTGGCATTGGCTTTCCTCGTGGTCGTGAATACGATAGTCTTAACGTGGTTGTTATAATTCCTCATGCACCATAACACAAATTTTTATGCATATTGATCTCAAAAACATGATTTTACTGTTCGCGCTCATGCCCCTGACGATCGCATGCCAAGGTCTACCGATTGATCAAGTGCCTCTGAGGACTCCAATTTTACCGCCCGAAAATGCCCGCCCCGCGCCAATTGGGTTCAACGAGCTGCGCTATGCCGTCAAAACCGGAACGCCCGTTGTATCGCAAAGCCCAAAGGGGGCGCTTGGTTTGCTAACCTGTACGCCGCCGTACGGTGTCACTGATGTTGGGCTTCGCGGGCGTACATTTCCCACCGATGAGCATAAGGAAATTTTCCGCGACTCGCTTGAGGGGCTTGGATACGACGTCACGGGCAATCCGGGGCGTTTGTTTGATGAACAGGAAGATATCATGCGCACAGCCTACGCCGTTGGCGGCCGTGTGACTGATCTTAAGATCGACGTATGTGGGCTGACCAGTATTTGGGGCGTGCCTCAGGGCTACCGGGGGGAGGCCGAAATCACGATTGAATGGAGTGTGTTTGATACGCTCAAACGCAAAACTATGCTGAAAAAGACCGTTAGCGGGTATAGCGAAATTAGAACCGGCAACCTTGACGGCAAGGTTTTGCTGTTTGAAGAGGCGCTGGCCGCGGCCATACATAATTTGGGTACAGATCAGGAATTTTATGATCTCGTCTTCTTGGGCATTGAACCCAAAGACCCGCCATCCTCCTACGAAGACCCTTATGAGGACCCCGTAGATGTTTTTGCGGACGGCACATTGACTCTGCCAGCCCTGAACCAATCAAACCTGACGACCAGGGGGCGGCTGGATGATATCGCGAAGACCGCCGTACTGATACAAACAGCCGGTGGTCATGGTAGCGGCTTTTTCGTTTCGCATGAGGGGCATATCCTCACAAATGCGCATGTGGTCGGCAATGCCAGCCGTGTACGTGTTGTGACATCGGGCAAGCATGAAAAGCTGGTCGCGGATGTGCTGAAGGTCGCGCGTAAACGTGATGTGGCCTTGCTTCGTGTGCGTAATCTACCTGATGATTTTGATATGCCCCTGCTGCCGATCCGCCAGACCGATGTCAAAGTAGGAGAGGACGTTTATGCGATTGGCGCGCCCAAACTAACCAGAATGCAGGACACGATCACAAAGGGCATCGTCAGCGCTTATCGTATGGAGCGCCGGGAGAAACAGGTCCTCATACAGGCGGATGTCACCATTCATGGTGGCAACAGTGGTGGGCCGTTGATTGATGAATACGGGAATATTGTCGGCATAGCCGTGAGCGCCTATCAGATCGAGGATACGGGCGTGGGCATCGGCCTAAACAATTTTATTCCGATTAAGGATGCGCTGGAAAAGCTTGACATCTCTTTGTCACAGCCCAATGGCATGCAAAATGCTAGGATAACGCGCAATGGGGCTTTTAAGGCCCCCAAGGACTTGAAGCATTAAGGATTTAGTCTGCGTAAAGTCTCATATTCTGCGTCAATTTAAAATTATGGTAAACACTTGGCGCTTTTTCTTGTGTTTATATAAATTTGGGTGTATAAATCGCCCCAAGAGTGAGAGGAATTATGGCTCTTTTTGGAAAATTTAGAAATGCTGTTGGTGCCAGCGCAATCGTGGGGATGTCCGCTTTTGCGCCATCCGTGTATGCGCAAAGCGCCTCAGGGACACTTGAATCGCTCCCTTCAACGCCGATTACAACTCTGGCTTCTGCAAATTCCAACACAGTAAAGTCTGGAGAGTCTTCATTAACCGAGAGTGCAAATACAGCGGCCAGTGAGCGTAGGCTTACGCGCTCGGAACGCAATCGCATGGCGCGCGATATGGATATTGCAGAAGAAGGCACAACATCATTTGGCTTCTTGATGGATGATAATAGTAATGGTGAGGGTTTTTACCGCATCCAGCTAGATTTTAAGAATGATCGCGTTCCTGACAGCGTTATTGAAGATGAAATTGCCAGATTCAGGGATAATTCTATTATTTTCCTCAGCCCTTACTCTTCAGAAGAGCACACCAGATCAGAAATTGTTAAGCACATGAACCTAGATGGTAAAAACCACGATCCACACCATCCGGCCGTTCAGGAGCTTGTGGAAGAGACTCTGCAAAGAGAAAATAACAGTCGTCGTTTTATTCGTCAGTTTGGGCATGTTACGTCGGAGCGATCCGATACGAACGTGGTTATTATTGAAGTTTCATTAGACGTGTTTCAGGCAGAATATAATCGCTTTTTAGATGAAAATAACACATTAGGCCCTAATGGGACGCCTAAAATTCTTTCTGACCGCATGTCAGGGGTTCGTCCGGGTCATATTATGATCCCCGGAACCGAAGATGTTATTTCATTTTCTCATGGAGGCACAGGAGACACTCCGGAAGAAAGAGATAATGCCATGATTGCAGCATTAGGAACCCTGCTCAATAGGTATGATGGCAGCTTTATGGATTTAGCAACGGTAACAAGAGCCGATAATGATCAGAATATAATGGCCTATAATAGAGATTAAGGCTGAAATGTGTCAGGCTTGCCGGGTGTATACGGCACTGGATCCCCAAAGGGGTCCTCTAAATCTTCCCCCCCAAAAGGATCTTCAATATCTTCATATTCAAAATCAGATTCCTCTTCTGGGGCAAACTCCTCGCTCGTAGTCTGAGATGCTTTTGAAAATTCAGAAAAAAGCTGATCTCTAAAATCCTCATTTTTACTCAAGTTTGTTTGAACAGAATCGTGTTCTTGTGTAATTTTAGAAGCTACGTCCATGTTTAAATCTTCCTGAAGCTCTTCGTACTCTTCCTTAGTTTTAGCTGATCTGCGCTTACTTTCATCATCCCCCGCACCGGCTTCGTGCGCTTCATCAACCTTGTTTATTTCGGTCTTCGCCTCATTAAGAGCTTCTTCGGCCTGTGATCGTCTTGCCAAAGCCATGGCCAAATCACTGTCATCGACCGGTTGGCCATGTGCGTCGACGTATTCATCCTGTAATAACGAAACCAGAGCGGCAAGATCACCGTTTGCCGAGTCATATTTTTCCTTGCTGAGCTTTTCCTTCGCAATGCGATCCCAATCCGTCTTGCCATCAGGTGTTTGATACAAGCGGCTTTCATAGCTGCGCATTTCGGCAATCAGGCTTTTGGCCTCGTTCAATTTCTCCTGCGCGTCATCCAACCATTCATTCAGCGTTGCATTCGATGGCAATGCCGCCAGAAGCTCCCACGCCAGATCATTATTATTTTTGCGCTTGTTCGCGGCGGCGAAGGCGTCTTTTATAGATGGGTTGGTTATACCGCCGGGCAGTGTTACCTCATCCGTTTCCGCACGGCTTTTTTCCAGCGCTTCGGTGGTGCGCTCGCCTTCCGTGCGGTGCACGGTTGATACATCGTCCTTAGATTTTGTTAAGACCCCGTGATCCCCATGACCCGGTGTGGCTTGATCTGCCATTGTTCACATCCCCTTGATGTCACACATTCCTGTTTTTAGACGCTGGTGGTTATCCACTCTTTTTCATGCGCTTATGTAAATAAAATATAGGAGGAGGGTAAATGATGTATTAACATAATGCTGTATTTCATAGTTTTTTCATAATGTTGCATATTTACATCACTGGCCGCACTTAAATTAAAGTAAAGTTGAACTTATAACTTGAACCATTGCATGTTTTATTTATTGTTTTTGTACCATGGGTTGTTATTGGCAGAATTGTTTAGTTTTTCATGCTTGATCTTGACTTTTGGGGTTATTTGGCCCCATATCCATTCATTATGACCTATCGCTATGCCCCACATACAGATTACGCAAACGCGCAGAATTGGCGCGGAACGACGATTTTATCCGTCCGCAAGGGCAAGGATGTTATTATTGCCGGTGATGGCCAGGTCTCGATGGGGGATACGGTATTAAAGCATAATGCACGAAAGGTCCGCCGTTTGGGTAAAGATGAGTCTATCATTGCCGGATTTGCCGGGGCGACGGCCGATGCTTTTACGCTGTTTGAGCGTTTAGAAGCGAAATTAGAGGCGCATCCGGGGCAACTGACCCGCGCATGCGTTGAATTGGCGAAAGATTGGCGTACAGATAAGTATCTTCGCCGCCTGGAGGCCCTGATGGCCGTGTGTGACAAGGACACATCGCTCATCTTAACCGGAAACGGTGACGTGGTAGAACCGCAAGATGGCATTATCGGCATTGGGTCTGGCGGGAATTATGCTCTGGCCGCCGCCCGCGCGCTGTACGACCAGAAACTGACCGCCGAACAAATTGCAACCAAGGCGATGGAAATCGCCGCAGATATATGCGTATACACCAATGACAACGTCACCATTGAAAAACTCTAGTGAACCGTCCAACAAGCCTGAGACCCCCGCCATGATTGAGCCTTCGTTTGACATTCCATCATTCTCACCGCGTGAAATCGTCAGTGAGCTGGACCGGTTTATCATCGGGCAGGATGATGCCAAAAAGGCCGTGGCGATTGCGCTGCGTAATCGCTGGCGCAGGATGCAGCTTGACCCCGCCCTGCAGGAAGAAGTTTACCCGAAGAACATTTTGATGATCGGACCAACGGGCGTTGGTAAAACAGAGATCGCACGGCGTTTGGCGAAGCTCGCGCAGGCCCCGTTTATCAAGGTTGAGGCCACAAAATTTACGGAAGTCGGCTATGTCGGTAAGGATGTTGAGGCGATTATTCGTGACCTCGTTGAATCCGCCATTCACATGACACGCGAAAAAATGCGCAGAACCGTGACTGCGCAGGCCGAGATTTACGCAGAGGAAAGGGTTTTGGATGCGCTTGTTGGCGATACAGCCGGTGAGGGCACGCGCAAGAATTTCCGCGATAAGCTGCGCGCAGGCGAGCTAAACGACCGCGAAATTGAAATCGAGGTGACCGATAATGGCAATCCGCTTGGCGGTATGATGGATATTCCGGGTATGCCCGGCGCATCCATGAGCATGATCAACATGAATGACATTTTCGGCAAAGCCTTTGGTGAAAAGAAAAAGAAGAAAAAGCTTAGCGTCGTTGAAAGCTATGACGTTTTGATGGAAGAAGAAGCGGACAAGCTGTTGGATGAGGACAAGATCGTTGATCAGGCTCTTGAGCTTGCCCAGCAGAACGGCATTGTGTTTCTGGATGAGATCGACAAAATTGCCGCCCGTCATGATGCCCGCGGCGGCGATGTCAGCCGTGAGGGCGTGCAACGCGACTTGTTGCCACTGATTGAGGGCACAACCGTCAATACAAAATACGGGCCGGTGAAAACAGATCATATGCTGTTTATTGCCAGTGGCGCGTTTCATTACGCCAAACCGTCCGACCTGTTGGCCGAACTTCAAGGGCGTTTGCCAATTCGCGTTGAGCTGAAGGCACTGACTGAGGAGGACTTTAAGCGCATTCTGCGGGACACCGAAGCCAGTTTGATCAAGCAATACGAGGCATTAATCGGGACAGAGGACGTGACCCTAACCTTCGAGGAAGGTGCGATTGACGAAATTGCCCGATTGGCGTTCGAGGTCAATGAGAATGTCGAGAACATTGGGGCGCGGCGTTTGCTGACCGTTATGGAGAAGCTTCTTGAGGAAATCAGCTTTACTGCATCTGACCGATCTGGCGAAACCATAACGATTTCGGCCCAAACCGTAAAAGACAATGTGGAAGAGCTCGTGAAATCGACCGATCTCAGCAAGTTTATTCTCTAGGCCACCAAATCTCCAAATAAACCCGCCTGCACAGGCGCGGCATGCATGACAGCCCTTACTGACTGATCAGAATCCCAAGGCGCAAATTGTTTGGCGTTTGAAACATTAATGACCAAATGGATCGTGTTTGCATCTCTATCGCTTGGCGATTCCAGACCCTTAAGCGCGGCTGTGCGCTGCTCATAGGCTTGTCGGTCAAACTTTACAACGCCAAAAACCAAAATGGGTTTGCGATCCTTTTTGCCATCTCTATTGATCATGTCCCTCGCACTTGCCCAAAGCTTTGAATGATTGCCGAAATCCAATATCGTTCGAACACGCAGCTTTGCGCCCTCATTATCAAAGCGCTGCTTTTTTGATTTAATTGATATGCTGTTTTTCCATTTTTTGGGAGAACACGATGTCAAACAAAAGGCCACAGGCTGAATATCACGGTTATGCTTGAGCATTGTACTTAACAGCTTTAAGGGATCATCATGAAAAAGCTCGGAAGCGGTGAGAATTTTCCCAGCATTACGAAACGCTAATTGTTCCGTCAAATTTACGCCGCGAGATGCGTGAACAAGCTCTGCCAATGCCTTTGCCGAAGACAGGCCAATGGGTTTTGGCCCAGATGAATTA
>CAYGQP010000074.1:0-7770 GCA_964352115.1 uncultured Micavibrio sp.
AAATACAAGACTATCGAGATATTTTATCCTCCCGGGTTGAACAAGAAGATGATTCTGAGGCAGCCTCAAAGCGAAAGAATTCATCTATTCCTGATTTGCAGCCTTTCATTGCGCAAAGTTCATCATCTATAAATTCAATGCCTCTGGTTTCCATTTCTGTTAATCAATCTGTCCCAATTCGCGATGTACTTTTTGAGTTGGCCGAGCAGGCTGAGTTTGATTTGGAATTGGATCCTAATATCACCGGTTCTGTGATTTTCACAGCACGTAATCGCCCGTTTGATGAGGTGATTGAGCGTTTGAGCGTGATTGCTGGCTTGCGATACAAGATCGATGAAGATTATCTTCGTGTTGAGCTTGATACGCCTTACAATAAAGTTCATAAGATTGAATATTTGAGCTACATAAGAAGTTCATCAGGAAGTATCCGTAGTGATGTGGCGGTTGTGACCGGCGATGGCGCGGATACGGGTTCTGATTTTGAGGCTAGCTCAGAGGTTTCGATCGATTTTTGGGGCGAGCTAGAAGCGAATATTACCCAAATATTGTCATCTCAACGTGTGGCTTTACGTACATCTTCGGACCCTGTGATTACGGCTGTACCGCAAACTCCGGATGTTGCTGCTGTTGCGCCTTCAGGGACGGAGGGTATTCAACCCCCTGATGCTGTTTTGCGAGTTGATTCCCTTCCTGTTAATGTTGGACAAAATCAGAACGCTTCAGGATCTGGAAGTGGTTCTGGAAATGATTTAACGGCTGCGACTTTCAGTATCAATAAGCAAGCAGGACTAATTAATATTTATGCGCCTGATGCTGCACAGCGAGAGGTGACTGAATATCTTCAGCTTCTAAGACGTGCTGTAACGGCGCAGGTTTTAATTGAAGCTAAAATTTTGCAGGTAACTCTCTCTGACGAGCATAAAACAGGTATTCAGTGGAGAACCTTGCCCGGATTAGGCGATGATTTTGGATTAAATTATTTATCAACATCTGCTGGATCTGCCCTTCAGGCTCTGAGGCCTACTGGCGGAACACTTCCTAATGGAACGTTAGAAACTTTATCATTAACCGGGGGAATAACCGAAGGGAATGTGATTGAAGGTTTTATAGATGCCTTATCAACCTTTGGAACTGTAAAGGCTCTGGCAAGCCCTAGGCTTACTGTACTTAATAATCAGCCTGCTGCTTTGAATGTGTCTGAAAATCGAGTGTTTTTTGATATTGAAATTGATCGTGAGCCAAGCACGGACCCTGATCAGCCAGACGTTGTGGAGATTGAAACTGAAATTCGCAATGTTCCGATTGGTATATTGATAAATGTTCAGCCGTCTGTGAATTTGGAAAAAAAGACTATTTCCATGGCCATTCGCCCTACAATAACAAGTTCCGACACCAACGTTCAAAACCCTGGTCTAATATTTGCGGCTCAATCTGCAGGTTTTAATATTGATGATTTCGGAGATTCTACGGCCGTGCCGCAGTTAAGTGTGCAGGAAATTGATACTGTTATCAGTGTTAACTCAGGCCAAGCTATTGTAATGGGTGGGCTTTTATCAGATACTACACAGAATAATGAATCTGGAGTTCCTGTTCTGTCTGAGGTGCCTATGGTAGGCTCGTTGTTCAAGCAAAAATCGGATAGTGTCTCAAAAACTGAGCTCGTAATTTTCTTGCAAGCAACCATATTAGATAGTCCTGATGAGAGTATTCACGACACAGACCGTGATATTTACAGGGCATTTTCAAGCGATCGCAGGCCGTTTAAGCTCTAAAAACAAGAAGATTTCATAGCGATGTCATCTCTATTGATCCAATATGTATTAACTGCGGCGGTCAGGGACAAACTTATTGTTTCCCTGATCGTTCTTTTTATATTGGCGGCGAGTTTATCTGTTTTTTTTGGATCTTCCGCCGTAACAGAGCAGGACCAGTTCACGCTTGTTTTTGCCGGGAGCACAATTCGCCTTTGCGGCGTTATGGGGCTGGTGTTGTTTGTCGTTTTTTTCATGCGGCGATCCTTTGACAGCAAGGATGTTGAGTTTTTATTGTCCAGGCCGGTTGGGCGGGTTGAATATTTGTTGTCCTATGCGGCTGCTTTTTCACTTATTGGGGCGCTTACTGGAATGTCGCAGGGTGTTGCGATGTATATTCTTGGTCCCCATTTGTTTTCGCAAGGGACCGCGCTTTGGATAGTCAGTATTATCATTGAAAATATCATTATCATGAATGTGGCTCTGTTTTTTGCCATGTTTTTTGCGAGCGCGGCGAGTGCGGCCATGAGCACGTTCGCTTTTTATGTTTTGGGCCGGATGATGGGGCAATTGTTAGGTATTATTGATACTAATAAGGCTGATGCATCCGAGGCGATGGAGTTCACTATGCAGGTTGTTTCTGTTCTTATGCCACGCTTGGATTTGCTAGGTCAGAGCAGTTGGTTGGTTTATCAGCCGGATGTTCAGACAAATATAGCGTTTGTGATTATACAGGGCGCTGTGTTTGTCTCTTTGGTTTTATCCGCAGCGCTTTTGGATCTTTTAAAAAGGCAGTTCTAAATGAAGATGAAAAAAGTAAACGTTATATGGTTATGCATATACTTTTTTCTTTTCCTAAATGTCCTGACATGGACTTATGCGAGGCACGTCCAGGCTCAATGGACAAATGTTCCGCCAGTGCCAAGCATGCTTTCTGTTACTTCCTCCGCACTGGGGGATGAGCAGTTTTCATACAGATTGGTTGCCTTAATGCTTCAAAATCTGGGCGATCACGGTGGAAGAAGCACTGCGTTAAAGGATTACAACTTTGATAATCTATCGGACTGGTTTTTGTTGTCATCGAGATTAGATGGCTTGTCTAATCATGTGCCTTATTTGGCAGCATTTTATTTTTCAAATGTGCAAACGCCTGAAGCAAGTTTGCCGCCGCTTATAGAATATCTCAGAACAATTGGTCGTGTGACAAAGGGTGAAAAATGGCGCTGGTTGGCTCAGGCTGTATTTTTAGCGCGCTATAAAATGCATGATCTAAATCTTGCTCTCGATCTTGCGGATGAGCTCGCGGCGCTTGATAACCCAGATATGCCTGTATGGCCCAGACAGATGTCTGCTCTTATACAAAGTGAGCGCGGTGATAAGGACGCAGCTATTACGATACTTGTTGAGCTTCTCGCCTCTAGTCGTGAGCAGCTTCATCCGAATGAAGTTAACAACACGCTTGATCTAATTTGTAATCGATTGCTTGACGAACATGAATCGAAGTTGCATCCTTTATGTCAGGATTTACCTGAAAGTTTAAGGCATTAGTCTATGGATCATTTGACGTTTTCCGTTCTTGAAATTTTATCCCTTATTGGGATAGCGCAGTGTATATACATTGTCATTTATATGGTTTTTCGGTCTGGACGTATTTCCCGGGCTGGGTTGCCTTTAGTTTATTTTTCGGTTCTGTGTATGGCGTTTTTGTCCGATTTTGGACAAGTCTATATCGGCGAGCTGCGTTATTACTATTATCTTCAATGGGCAGCATGGTTCTTAGGGCCTCCGCTTAGCGTATTGTTGATTATACAAATCGCACAAATAAACAAGGTTCCTGATCTCAAGCATTACTGGGTTCTGGCGCTTATCCCGCTTGCTCTGGGGCTTTCTTTCATTGTGGGACAGGCCGATGATGAATCCTGCTCAAGGCTATTGCCTTGTGAAGAGAGGCAATCATGGCTTGCGGTCGGCGGAATTGTTGCCGGTGCGATTAGTCTTCTAACGATATCTGTGAATTGGGGATTTTTGGACAACATTGCCAGTCAAAAAGCAGGCAAGGAGCGTTATTGGCTAATTCTGACCCTGGTCATTACAAATATGGCGTTTTTGGCTGTTATGTTTGCCAGCTTAAATCCCGATATTGAGTACGATACAATAGTTGCGTTCAGGGTTACGCTTGGATTGGCCCTGGTTTATCTTGTAAGCACCAGTTTGTTCAGAATATACCCTCAGGCAGTTCGTGTATCGGACCGGATGTCATCAGATTTGTTGAGCGAAGATGAGAAAAAGCTGGCAAAGAAGGTTGAAGATTTATTATCCTTGCAGAAGGTGTATCAGGAGCCAACCTATTCCAGAACAGATTTGGCACGGGAATGCAGCACGTCTGAAACGTCCATATCGAGGATTATTAATATCCATTTCGAAAAGTCATTTCCCCAGCTTATGAATGAGCACAGGGTTGCTGATGCAAAGCGTTTGCTGCGTGAAACAAATGCGAATGTTAAAACAGTGGCGGAGGAAGTTGGCTTTAACTCTATTGCGTCCTTTAACCGTGTATTCAAGGATTTTAGTGGATATACACCGAGCCAGTATCGCAAAAAGGCGGCCTAGGGCACTAGAACAAGTAAGAGTTCCAAAACGCCATATTTTTCCATAACTTAAATGATTTGAGCAGTTCTTATTTCGTTCAATAGACCATCTTTTAATGCGCATTACGCCGCACAGGGATGGTGCTAGGGTGCTCAATTTATCGCATTGAACACTCAATATATCAAAACGAGGTTTTGAGGGGCTTTTTTTAAGGTTTCGTTAACGTTTTCAGGCCAAATTGGAACAATAGGGACTATTACGTTATGAATTTTTCGGGTATGATTATTTCGTCAAATTCTTGACGTCCTAAATGTAAATGTAAAATTATTATTTTTACACAACTTAAATAGTACTGACATGTTTCGAAATTTTGAATGCTTTTTTAATGCTAAAATCTAGCGTTTCTGAGGCGGGCTCTTTTTCTGAGCAGGATGTACGCTTATTTCTTTAACGAGGAGATCTACAACATGAAAACATTAAACTTAGAAAATCGAGGCGAGAAGGGCTTTACGCTCGTTGAGCTTGCGATAGTAATGATTATCATCGGTCTATTGATTGGTGGGGTTCTTAAAGGCCAAGAGCTAATTAATAACGCTCAGGTCGCTGGCGCGGTATCGGAAGTTAAAGGCTTCGATGCGGCCATTAACACCTTCCGTGACACCTATGCCGGTTACCCGGGGGATTTGTTGCTCGCTACAACACGTATTCCAAACTGCGGTGCGACCTGTGCCAATGGTGATGGGAATGGTCAAATTGGAGCTTCTGGCGTAGGGGGAGGCGCACCTGCCGGCGAAAATCTGAATATGTGGATTCATTTGAATCGTGCAGGTATGGCATCATCTGGTGGAGCAAACGCCACAGCGCAGTATGGGCAAGCTTTGCCGCAATCAGCTTTCGGTACTGGCGGATACCGTGTCTATTATTGGCAGGGGGGAGCTCTTTTTGGTTCTAACTCCACGGCTGGTCATTGGTTAACGCTGACGCGTGACCCGGGTGCGAATACGGGGTTTTTGACGGCATCACAGTCAGCACGTATGGACCGTAAAATGGATGATGGTGTTGCAGACAGTGGTTCCGTGAAAGCTATCGCGGCAGCAAACTGTCATGCTGCTGGCGTATATGCTGAAGCAACCAACCCGGCCGGTTGTGCCCTTGCGATTAGCATGAGCAACTAATCCTTATTATTATTTAAGATTTCAAAAAAGTCCGGCCATCGTGCTGGGCTTTTTTTTGTGCAGAATCAGGGCATTAAATTCTATAAAATCCAATCTATTTTTAACATAATGTAAATTTTTTCAGTATATAAATGTTGTGCGGGTCGAGTTCTATTAAGAGCTTGATTTAAATAAAAAGTAGGGGAAACGCATGACAACATTTCAACGACAAGTAAATTGTCGCGAGCACAATAAATACGAGTCCGGTTTTACACTCGTTGAGCTTGCGATAGTAATGATTATCATCGGTCTATTGATTGGTGGGGTTCTTAAAGGCCAAGAGCTAATTAATAACGCTCAGGTCGCTGGCGCTGTGTCCGAGGTTAAGGGCTTTGATGCGGCAATAAATACGTTCCGCGACACATATGCGGGATATCCGGGGGATTTGCTTTTTGCTGACACACGTATTCCAAACTGTGGGGCTTGTCCGAACGGAGATGGAAATGGCCGAATTGGTGGCGGAAGTGTTGGTTTTGCAGGCGCGCCAGGTGGTGAAAATTTGAATGCTTGGCGTCATTTGAGTTTGTCAGGGATGACAACATCAGGAGGGGCAAACGTAAATGCTGTATATGGCCAAGGGCTCCCGCAATCAGCATTTGGAACAGGTGGGTACAGGATTTATTATCACGCTGGTGGTACTTTATTTGGCTCAAATTCTACAGCTGGTCATTGGTTAACGTTGACGCAGGTGCCAAATGCAAATACGGGTTTTCTTACGGCTTCCCAAGCGGCCCGCATGGATCGCAAAATGGACGATGGCATCGGCAGCTCAGGAAGCTTAAAGGTTATTGAGGCAACGAACTGCACGAATGGCGCGACAACAGGTGTTTACCTGGAGGCAACAAACCCTGCAGGTTGTGCACTGGCAATTGGTTTAAGCAGTTAATGTTATCGATTTAACAATGAATAAAAAAGCCCGGCTTATGTGTCCGGGCTTTTTGTTGTTTGTATGATCAGTTTTATTTCTTACCGATTTTTGTTGCGGCGCTGAGGAGGTCAAGCGGGATTGGCAGGAGAATGGTCGATCCCTTTGCATTCACGAAATCGTTCATCGTGCCAAGATACCGTAGTTGCATAGTTTCCGGGCGTTTGGCGAGAATGAGAGAGGCTTCGTCGAGTTGCACGGCGGCCTGTAATTCTCCCTCGGCATTAATGATTTTGGCGCGGCGCTCGCGCTCCGCCTCGGCCTGTTTAGCAATGGCACGGATCATGGTTGGGTCGAGATCAACATTTTTGATCTCTACATTGGTGACCTTGATCCCCCAGCTTTCGGTTTGCTTATCGAGAATTTCCTGAATGGAGTGATTAAGCGCCTCGCGGTTAGAGAGCATATCATCGAGGTCTTGTTTACCGAGAACGCTACGCAGGGTGGTTTGCGCAAGCTGGCTGGTGGCCATCATAAAATTCTCTACATTGTTAATCGCCAGGCCGGGGTCAACAACGCGGTAATAGACAACAGCGTTGACCTTCACGGATACGTTATCCTTTGAGATCACGTCCTGCGGCGGGATGTCATTGGTACGGATACGGACGTCAACCTTGACGAGTTCCTGAAGCCAGAGCCAGACAAGGCGCAGGCCGGGTTGTTTTGTGCCATCGTATTTTCCAAGCGTATAAACTATGCCGCGTTCGTATTCCATGACCATCTTGACGGACAGCAGGACGTAAAACACAAGCGCGATAACAAAAACGGCCCAAAACATTTCCATGAGTATTCTCCTATATGGTTATTCTGTTGTGATGGTTAATGTGAGTTGGTCAACGGAGTCAACGGTGACCGTGTCTTCTTTTTGCAGATCCAGCGCGTGTTGAGATACAGCGTTCCATATCTCGCCCTGAATAAAGACTTTGCCCTTGTTACCGTCCCAATTCTCAACGACGGCTTTCGCGCCGACAAGGCTTTCTGCGCCGACCGTGACCTTTTTGGCGTTCATCTTGCGGATCATCAAGACCATGGCGGCCAAAAGAAGGAATTCGAAGAATGCAATGCCAAACACCATGCCCCAGTCAACGGGATAGCCAAACAGCGTCGCATTCTCGGTTTGCAGCGCATAAGCGATGAAAAGTGATAAAACCCCGTTAAAAGCGATAATGCCCATGCTGGCAAGAAAGAATTCGGCGATAATGAGTGTGAAGCCGCCGATGTAAAGGAGGGGAATGACGGTTTCGAGGCCAACAACGCCAGTGAGATAAAGTATAAGAATAATGCTGGCGAT
>CAYGQP010000075.1:0-7724 GCA_964352115.1 uncultured Micavibrio sp.
ATCATAACGGATCAAACTTGCCCTCTTCGTCTTTCAGACTGAAGAGATTAACATGTTTAAACGCTATAAAAACCTGTTTTTTGGAAACTCACGGACCAGAGCAGGCCTCTTGTTTCGGTTCTATTTAGACTTTGTTGTCTGTTCTGCTTCACTTGTAAACATACCGCCAGGGAAAATCTTTTCCGCCAGCGCCGCGTCTCTGAAGGGCACATCCTGAACATACGTGACCTTAAGATCGCGCACCAGATGCAAAAAATGGCTCTGATTAATCGGGTCACAAAGACCAGCATATTCTGGATCACGCAAAATGCACTCACCGTATCCGCGAAGATAGGCCGTTTTGTCGGGCAAGCACGATAAGACTTCGATCGAAACCGGTGTAACCTTTTTCTCTCCAAAAACCTCTTCGTTGCCCTTCAACATGATGAGGTCGTCGAGATATTCCAGCGTTTCATGATCACAGGCATTAATGCGATCCTCGTTCTGGAACCATTGATGAAAGGCAGACGCCAGAGCCTTGCCTGAAAACAGAGCTGAAGGATCGCGCTCAAGATAACCTGAAAATACAATCGCCAGATCGCCCTCTTCCGAGCCAATCATATGGCGCCATAAATCACTAAAACCTTCACTGCGAAGCTCCCAGCCAACGAGCGTTGTAATCACATCACAATCCGCCGCGCGCATCCGCTCAAGCAAAAGAATGTCTTCAGGGCCGAATTTATCGTTAAATCCACCATGACGCTTTTCCTGCCATACATCGCGCAAGGCACGGGTTAGTGAAACCAACAACGCATTGCGGAAAAACGCAGAACGCCCAAAGGCAGAGGCCAGCAATCCTTCATTATCCAAAACAATTGTACTTGATGGGATATCAAGGTGAAAATCATAACCACCGAGCTGACCAAAGCCCAGCTTCCAATCTTTTTCCATCGATTCCTTAAGCATCAAGCGCGCTGTAGGGCTTGTTGAGAGCACTGAAACAGCCCAGCTCAGAATCTCTTTTTCATCATCCAGCGCATAATTATCATCATGCTCGGTAACAATGTCCATGGGCTCGACATACAAGTCAGCAATAGACCAGGTTAAAACATGACGTGTGAAATGATCAGGAAGAAAATCAAAATCAGAGGCGCCTTCGGGATAATCGGCGTCAAAGTCAGAGCGGTCATCAGGCGCATGGTCCTTTGCTCTTTCTTTCGTATGGCGCTGATTAAGGTAAGACTTCACAATGGGGCCTTCTCTTCCTTCTTCGCTTATCTGCTCTGTTATAAGCCCTTGAGTCGTTTCGGATCTGTTATTCTCCGGACCAGCGTCTGAGGTAAACGACATTGGTGTCGTTTCCTTTATGCTGATCAGCCTGACTCTTCTTTTTATTTCGTTTATCTTTGTGTTTTGAGGAGAGCAAGCTCTTATTTGCAGGCTCTTTGTCCCCAGAATTCTGGGCATCCGTTGCTGAGCCTTGATCGTGCTCGGAATAAAGCGTAACGATGTCGGCGCCTCGTTGCATGCTTTCATATTCTGCATGGCCTGAGAAGGTGATTGTTTCCTCATTATTATAATCCTGATTTTGTTTGTTCGAAGAAGCCTTTGGACGAATATCCTTTGACTGTGCTTCAGGATCATGTTGCAACTCTTGTTCCGCTTCTCTGAAAGAGCGCTCAAATTTAATAAACCATAGGAAATTGGCGTTAGAGCGGTCACGAACATCTGTGAAAATCGGATCACTCATCAATGTTCCGGCATGTTGTGTCAGGTAATTTTTGCCGTAAGGCATCTCACCCAGCGCAGAAATCAATGTCGGGGTAATACTTTTTTCAGCTTCTTCTAAATCGAAGACATAGCCCTGATAATCAGCCAACATGTTTTTAATTAATTTCTTGTCTTCTAAACGACAGCGTTCAGATAAGAACCATGTTTCAAACACGGCGGCACTAGCCTGACCGTTATTCAACGTACGGAAATCAAGAAATGCCTCACGAGCTAAGGCGCGGCCCAAATCGCCGAGGGAAGAATTTTCCACGCGCTCCCATACATCCTTTTGACCAGACAACTGTAATTCCCACGCAATGCGCACCATTGTGACGGAAAGATCGGCCACCTGAATACGGTTAATCAATACCGCATTGTCAGGATGAAACATCAATGGATTGATCAAAGCACCCTGGCGATGCTGCCAATGACGACGTAATTCCCGCGCGGCAACCAAAACCTGATCGACATGATCAAGATCAGCATTAATAAAGATATGCCCGGACTTACGATCATATTCACCATCGGGAACATGACGCGTCATCAGTATCTCAACATTGTGGTCTTCGGCAAATCCAATATAAAACTCGGCAATGCGGCTTTGGCCCAGTGTAGTGAACAAGGCGTTTTTCAGCGCTGCTATATCTGGTTGATTCATGCTCTTCGCTTCAACAATCGAAGAGACATTATCAAGAAAATCTTCAAATTTCTGATCAGGGTCTTCGGCATAACCAGCAGAAAAACGATCCAGCGTTTCAATTTCCTGTTTAAGGTTTTCGATTTCGCTTTCGAGAATGCCTAGCTCTGCCTCATTGAGGTAATCATCATCCTCTTCTTCAACATCGCAATCCCAATAAAATAAAGGCTGGTCGCCAATTATCGTTGATTTAACCGGTTGATTGTTATTCAGAGTATATGCCACGTGACAAACGTTACGCTCAAGCTTTTTTCCTCTGAAATCATATTCATATATATCGCTCATGTCCCAAAAACCTAATCTTTTGCCCTGTTTAGACGTTTTTATTTTGAACCCAAAACACGGATACAAAATTGTCCCGCGTACAAGTTTATTATGGGGGGGAAAGTCTTAACGCTTTCTTGCCAAAAAGCAGAAAGTTGGAGTGTTATAGAAAAAAACAGCACATTTTTTCATGTTCTTTAACAATCATTTAACATAATCACAGTGTTTGTTCAGACTCTATTAACGATTGCATGCAGTTTTGAAATTTTAAGAGAGAAATTACGAAAACGATTCGACTGAATTCTAATCAATCTTATTTATTGCCCGAACGTATCATCCAAAACGGGCATATCTTCGATCAGCAATTCTTCATTTTTAAGAGCGACCAAACCACTGGGCTGAACTTCGATATCACTTTTAAACAATGAATCTTTGAACATCATACAACCGATTAAATGAAACATGCCGTCTTCGGACACAGATTCAATGGAGATTGGGTCAATCATATTGCTGATAGATTTACGCGCTTGCGGAGGAGGGTCTTCTTTCCACGCAATATCATCAACATTTTCAGTCATAATAAACCGTCCATGTTTTCCGCGAACATACGTGAAAAAGAACCGCACATATTCAACAACGTTATCTTCACTCAATTGAATAGGCACATCCTGATTCAGTTTATAGATCGGTTCATTTGTAAAATCGAGGACCACCTGATTTTCGTGGCTGTAAATTGCGCAACGCTGAACAGGTGGCATAACCGTATTATCCGCAATATGAAGCAAGCGGTAACCTTTATAAAATGGCAAATTAACGGCCATAATTGTGGCATCAACGGGGTCAAATTCAACGCCCTCAAACAGCGGGTTCATTTGATCCAGTATCGTGGCAACATCTGCCAGCTCGAGTTTTTCAAATGCGTCTTGGAACATAGTTTAAGAAATGGCGCTCATTGAGGTTTTTACATGCACGTATATGATTCTAGCCTGAGCTAAACCAAAAGTATACCCGCGCGTATAAATCTGTGAAAGACTCATGAAACAATGCCGGGATAAATCTGGGATTAACTTATGCCCAATTCATGCCCCTTTTTAAATGTGATTCGCCCACGGGCAAAAATCAGGGATAAGAGAGTTTTAAACCATTAGGGACGAATCATTGCGAATCCCAATAAACACAAACGACACGGATAAGGAGTATCTCATGTATAAAAAGAGGCATAACTTTCATCCCCGTTACCCACAAGACCTACTATCTATTAAAACCTATTTTAAAATAAATAAGTGTTTAGTATATCAATCTTACTGACCCGAATCGAAGCCAGAAATCAAAGAAAGATTACCCAAACACTATGCCCCATTCCAAACCTATGCTCCAGGTATTAGCCGGAGAGAAATCAAAACATATTCCATGCTGGTTCATGCGCCAAGCTGGTCGTTATCTCCCCGAATACAGGGAATTACGCGCGAAAAAAGGTGGATTTTTGGAAATGGCTTATGACCCCGAAGCCGCTTGTGAGATCACGATGCAGCCAATCCGGCGGTTTGGCATGGACGCGGCGATTATTTTCTCAGATATACTCACGATCCCTCATGCGCTGGGTCAGCATTTGGAATTTGTTCAGGGCGAGGGACCAAAACTGGAGCCCATTCGTAGCTTGACTGAAATCGGAAAGTTATCCATGGCAAACCTGGATGAAAATCTTGCGCCTGTCTATGATGCCCTGTCGTTGACACGAAAAACGCTGAGTGATGAGGGATTTAATGAAACAACGCTTATTGGCTTTGCTGGGGCGCCATGGACCGTTGCAACGTATATGATCGAAGGCGGCGGCAGTAAGGATTTCAGGTATGTGAAATCCATGGCGTACGGAGAGGCAGAAACCTTCGAACATTTAATCAATATCGTTGTCGAAGCCACCTCGCATTATTTGATTAAGCAAATCAAAGCGGGTGCAGAGGTTGTTAAAATCTTTGACAGTTGGGCAAGCGCGCTTGATGCGGATCAATTCCAAAAATGGTCAGTCGAACCAACAAAAAAAATTGTATCCAATATTCGTGATGTTTACCCAAATACGCCTATCATTGGATTTCCGCGCGGCGTTGGCATAAATTACAAAAGCTATATGGATCAAACAGGCATAACAGCCATCGCCATTGATTCAGGTTTGCCAACCAAATGGGCGTCGGAAAATCTGCAACCCACAATGCCGGTTCAGGGGAATCTCGATCCAATGTGTTTGCTAGCGGGTGGAAAGGCCATGGAAAACGCTGCACGGAAAATTATTTCTGATCTATCCGGTGACAACTTCGTATTTAACCTTGGGCATGGTATTAACAAACATACACCGCCTGAACATGTTGCACGTCTGATTGAAATTATACGGGAAGCTTAAGTTTTGAAGAAAAAAATTGCTGTAGTGATGATTAACCTGGGGGGGCCAGATTCCAAAAATGCGATCCGCCCGTTTCTGATTAATTTCTTCATGGACAAAAACATTATCCGGGTACCAATTCCTTTTCGCTGTATTTTGGCTGTTCTGATTGCCCGCAAACGCACAAAACGTGAGGCGGGGGAAAGCTATGGAGAGCTTGGCGATAAATCACCACTTCTTGAAAATACGCGCGCACAAGCTGAGGCACTTCAAACCGCGCTGGACAAAGATAACGACCATGAATTCAAAACATTCGTTTGTATGCGGTATTGGCATCCTATGAGCCCCCAAGTTGTGCGCGAAGTCCGTGATTGGGGCGCGGATCAAATTATATTTTTGCCGCTTTATCCGCAATTCTCCACCACGACCACATGGTCCTCCATGGAAGTCTGGGACAAGGCGATGTTTGAGGCCGGATATGATAAACCAACCTCAACCATTTGTTGTTATCCGTTTAATGACGGGTTTATCAAAGCCTCCGCCGAAAACATCAAACGTGAATACAAAAAGGCACAGAAAAATGGCCACACACCGCGTATTCTTTTCTCCGCCCATGGTCTACCGGAAAAGGTCATCAAGGATGGCGACCCATATCAATGGCAATGCGAACAAAGCGCCGCAAAAATCGCTGATGCCTTGAAAGCAGATCTTGGCATTGAAAATCTTGATTGGCAGATTTGCTATCAATCCAAGGTTGGCCCTATGAAATGGATTGGCCCTTCCACCGAAGACGAGCTCCAGCGCGCCGCTGATGACAATGTTCCGGTTCTGATTTACCCTCATGCCTTTACGCAAGAACACGTTGAAACCCTTGTCGAGCTTGATATCGAGTACAAGGAAGAGGCGGAGCACATGGGCGTTAACGGTTATTACCGCGCCGATACCGTTGGCACACACCCGGCTTATATCAATGGTCTAAAAACGCTGGTTCACGATCATTTGGATAAATTAGAGGCGGCGGCCGAGGGCGGAAAATGTATTTGCCCCGATAATTTCGGACAATGTTGCATGCGTGCCTATAAGGGCAATATGTTTCACGTGAATCATCAAAACAAAAAGGCGGCTTAAAGGTTTATTTTTTGCTTCCAACAAAGTCGTTTGATTTTATTTTTTCAGCAGGCACAAGCGACAATGAATAGTCTACTATTTTAGGAGCGAAGAAACGCACTGAAAAAATAAAAGGAAATGACGAATATGCAAGAAATTCTTTCTATGAATTATGAATGGCTCCGCGCGCTACACATTATCGCAGTAATGTCGTGGATGGCGGGCATGCTTTATTTACCTCGGCTATTTGTTTACCACGCACAGACCAAGACAGGATCGGAGAGCTCAGAGACCTTCAAAATCATGGAGCGTCGCCTGCTGAAATACATCATGACCCCGGCGATGATTGTTTCGTGGTTATTGGGACTGTCTATGCTCTACGCCAATCCCGGTATGATGGAAGGTCAGGGCTGGATGCATGCCAAACTTCTATTCGTTTTCCTTCTCAGCGGCGTGCATGGCATGTTTGCGGGGCAGGTGCGAAAATTTGCCAATGATGCCAATACCAAATCAGCGAAATATTTCCGCATCATGAATGAAGTCCCAACGGTTTTTATGGTGGTTATTGTCATTTTAGCAGTGGTGCAGCCGTTTTAAAATTTGCATTATTGACCCCTCATAAAAGCCTATCTCATAAAATGACTTTAAGTGCTTGACACTTTTGACCGTCTTGCGTATATGTGAAGCATCTTTAAGACAAATCCATAAAAAATTGTGTGATTTATACCGCGAATGCGGAAGCGGCCCAGAGAAAAATCTGAAACGCCGAAGTTAAGGAAAAAACAACCACTTCCATTATCAAAAATTTATTATAACCCGATGAAGACCATTTCATGAATTTACAGGAACTAAAAACGCGCTCCCCTTCCGAGCTGCTCGCCTTCGCAGAAGAACTTGAAATTGAGAACTGCTCTGCGATGCGCAAGCAGGATATGATGTTCGCTATTTTGAAACAGCTCGCCGAGGAAGGCGTCCCGATTTCCGGCGTGGGCGTGCTTGAAGTTCTTCAGGACGGGTTTGGTTTCCTGCGTAGCCCCGAGGAAAACTATCTTCCGGGCCCTGATGACATATACATTTCTCCGTCACAGGTGCGCCGCTTTGGGCTTCGTACGGGCGATATCGTAGAGGGCGAAATTCGTGCGCCAAAAGATTCCGAGCGTTATTTTGCGCTGTTGAAAGTTGGTTCAATCAATGGTGAGCCGCCGGAGAAAATTCGTCACCGCATTAACTTCGATAACCTGACGCCGTTATACCCAGAGCGCAAAATCAATTTGGAAATCGAAGACCCAACCAAAAAATCTTACGTTCAGCGCGTTATTGAACTGACATCGCCCATCGGCTTTGGCCAGCGCGCCTTGATCGTTGCGCCGCCAAGAACGGGTAAAACCGTTATGCTGCAAAACATTGCGAGCTCTATAGCGGCCAACCACCCGGATTCTTATTTGATCGTTCTTCTAATTGATGAGCGCCCGGAAGAGGTGACCGACATGGCACGTTCTGTTCGCGGTGAAGTTATTTCATCGACATTTGATG
>CAYGQP010000076.1:0-7721 GCA_964352115.1 uncultured Micavibrio sp.
GGGTTTAAGAAGGTACGCCATACTGTGCCGATGCTCTCGCTGTCGAATGTGTTTAGCGAGGATGATGTTTCTGATTTTCTGGCGCGTGTGCGCCGGTTTTTGAATTTATCCGAAGATGATCCGGTTGAATTACTGGCTGAGCCCAAAATCGATGGGCTGTCCTGTTCCTTGCGTTATGAGAATCGCAAGCTCGTGCAGGCGGCCACGCGCGGCGATGGTGCGGAAGGCGAAGACATTACCGCTAATGTGAAAACCATCGATGATGTGCCGCATGAATTACCGGATGATGCCCCAGACTTGCTGGAGGTGCGCGGGGAGATTTACATGAGTCGTGACGATTTTGCTGCTCTGAATAGGGTGCAGGAGGAGTCAGGTAAGCAAGCCTTTGCTAATCCTCGTAATGCCGCGGCGGGGTCGGTGCGGCAGCTTGATTCGCGGGTGACGGCCGGACGGGCTTTGCGAATGTTTGTATTTGGGCTTGGGGAGCATGCGTCTATTAAAGACTGGCCAGACGCGCCGTTGCCCGCAACCCAATCTTACATAATGCAATCTTTGGGGCGGTGGGGATTCTCTACGGCTGAGGGGCTTAAGGTGGTATCTTCGCTGAAAGAGATTATGGCCAATTATGAGGCCCTGCTCGAAGCGCGGCCTCATCTCAATTACGACATTGATGGTATTGTGTATAAGGTTAACCGGCTGGATTATCAGGAGCGCCTTGGGTTTGTATCACGTGCCCCGCGCTGGGCGACCGCGCATAAGTTCCCGGCCGAGCAAGCGGTGACGGTGATCAATGATATTGATATTCAGGTTGGACGCACCGGGGCCTTAACGCCCGTTGCGCGCCTTGAGCCCGTAACGGTTGGCGGTGTGGTGGTGTCGAATGCGACGCTGCATAATAAGGATGAAATTGAGCGCAAGGGCATAAAGATTGGCGATACTGTTGTTATTCAACGTGCTGGCGATGTGATTCCGCAAGTCGTGAAAGTGCTGGAGGATAAGCGCACTGGCAAAGAGCGCGCGTTTGAATTTCCTGATCGTTGCCCGGCATGCGATTCGCTGGCCATTCGCGAGGGCGATGATGTTGTGACCCGCTGCACGGGCGGTTTAATTTGCCCGGCGCAGGCTGTTGAACGCTTGAAGCATTTTGTTTCCCGGCTGGCGTTTGATATTGAGGGTCTGGGCAGCAAGATCATTGAGCAATTCTATGAGGAGGGGCTTATTCGCTCGCCTGCTGATATTTTTACGCTTGAGGCGCGCAATCAATCTCTTGAGACGCCGATTCGTAAAAAGGATGGGTGGGGCGAGCTGTCCGAGAAAAATTTGTTTGATTCCATTCGATCTCGCACCACGATTTCGTTTGATCGGTTTATCTATGCGCTTGGAATTCGTCAGGTGGGCGAGGCAACGGCTAAGCGCTTGGCCGCGCATTACGGTGATTTGGCGCATTTTAAACAGGCTGAGCGTGATGATTTGTTGAGCATTGAGGATATTGGTCCTGCGGTGGCCGATGATATTGCCGGATTTTTCGCAGAGCAGCATAACCAAGGCGTTTTGGCTGATTTGGAAAAACACCTGACGATTGAGCCCTATGAAAAGCCCAATGTTGGTGATAGCGCGGTGGCGGGTAAAACCGTTGTCTTTACGGGCGCGCTTGAAACGATGAGCAGGCAAGAGGCGAAGGCTGGCGCGGAAAGTCTGGGCGCCAAGGTTTCCGGCTCTGTCTCGAAGAAAACTGATTATGTCGTGGCGGGCGCAGATGCCGGTTCCAAGCTTAAGAAAGCTGAGGCGCTTGGGGTGACGGTTTTATCAGAGGATGAATGGCAAGCGATGATAAAGGCCTAAGGGAGCAAGGTTGAAGCCAAAGCCTGACTTAGCTCGCCTGACGCTTATCACGCAGGGCGTATAGCTTTTCCATTGCGGTTTCCATTGCGGCGGAATAATCGCGGCGCTCAACAAATGCTTCGCCGCCAGTATTGCGCGTCATCGCAAGCTCCAAAGCCTGAGTTAAATGTTCGGCAATTTTGAGGTCTTCTTGTTCCAAGGCCAATTCCAACGATGCAAGGATGCGGTCGCTGAGGCGGATAAATTCTTTTTCATTCTGGTCCACGAATTGTGTTCCCCTTTTTTGTTAATCAAGCTTCGTTAATCGAGGCTTTAGAGTGCCTTCTTCATCTGGATCTTTCAAGATTATTTTTATGAAACGGTCTCTCTTATTTTTTGATCAAAGCGATTAAAAAATTGATCACGCAGCTCATCACGTTCCATCAAAATCTCGTGCTTCGCGCCCTTAATTTCTATGGTTTCTGCGTTTTTAATGGTTGCGATGACGCGCCTTGCTGTGGGGTTATGAACGATCTCGTCATCCCCCGCCAGCGCATAAAAGATTGGGTTTTGAATGGTGCTGGCTTGTTTTTCTATGACGAAGCATGACCGAAGAGCATGATACACCCAGCCAAACGTCACGTCATCGGCGCGCAGTTGCTCATTATGAGCCATCCATGATTCCATAAGCCGAAACCGATCATGATCTGAGCTGAGCGGATTGCCGTCAAATTTCCGGTTTTTTCGGCGGTTCGCCATGCCATGGAATGTCACGTAGGTTTTGCCGATGACCGCGTTCAAAAACGCGGAGAGATTTGTTTGAACAAAGCGCGGGAGATCGCTCACGGTTGCAATACCATAAAGAGGTGCGCTCATGCCCGCGAGGGCGAATGTGCCGGGATGCGCTGCAAGGTAACGTGTTCCGATATTGGCGCCCATGGAATGAGCGAGCATGATTTTGGGCAGGGACGTTAACGCATCAGGCAGGGACTGCAGCACATGTTCGAGGTCGTCGATGTTATGATCAAAGCTGTTTGAATGGCGTTTGGTGCTGCTTTCGATGTATCGGCCAGAGCCGCCTTGCCCAAAGAAATCTATGACGCAAACGGCATAATTTTGGGCGAGGTAATGCCGCGCGATTTCGAAATATTTTTCCGCAACCTCATTCAGGCCGGGCAGGGCGACAATCAGGGCAGCAGGTGCATCTGGCGATACGAAGCCATAACGCAGCTTGCGGCCTGGTGTGTGTTCAGTACTTTCCCATGTCCAGCCGGGCGGTTGCGTGAAGCGCTCTTCTAATTGTGTGATGTCTTGGTTCATGATTGAATCCAAGTGTTAATGCTCCATCGCCTTGATAATGTTTTCGGTCATTTTCTTGGCATCATCGAGCAGCATCATGGTTTGATCTTCGAAGAACAGCGGGTTATCAATTCCGGCATAGCCAGAGCCCATTGAGCGTTTTACGAAGAGCACAGTTCCGGCCTTTTCAACATCCAGAACGGGCATGCCGTAAATGGGGGATGCGGTGTCGGTTTTAGCAGCCGGGTTTGTAATGTCGTTGGCGCCGATCACATAGGCCACATCGGCCTGTGCGAATTCGCGGTTGATGTCCTCCATTTCGAACACCTCATCATAGGGCACGTTGGCCTCGGCCAGAAGCACGTTCATGTGGCCGGGCATGCGGCCCGCGACGGGGTGGATGGCGTATTTAACCTCAACGCCTTCCTTTTTCAGGATGTCGGCCATTTCGCGAACAGCATGCTGGGCTTGCGCGACGGCCATCCCGTATCCGGGGACGATGATGACCTTGGATGCGTTTTTCATGATATAGGCCGCGTCTTCGGCAGCGCCGATTTTTGCTTGGCGGTCGCCGTGGTCTGTCGCCGGGCCAGAGGCTTGCTCGCCGCCAAATCCGCCAAGTAAAACAGAGATGAAGGAGCGGTTCATGCCCTTGCACATGATGTAGGACAGGATTGCGCCTGATGCTCCAACGAGCGCGCCGGTAATGATCAGTAAATTATTGTGTAATGTGAATCCGATACCGGCAGCTGCCCATCCGGAATATGAATTGAGCATGGAGACAATGACGGGCATGTCCGCGCCGCCGATCGGGATAATCATGAGAATGCCGAGGGTGAGAGCGACAAGCGCGATCATCCAGAAAAAGAAGCTGCTTCCGGTCAGGCAGAGCATGACAATGAGCACAAACAGGAGGATGCCAAGCGCGGCATTCACGGCGTGCTGTCCACCAAAGGTGACGGGCTTGCCGGAGATGGAGCCCTGAAGCTTGCCCCATGCAATGATGGAGCCGGTAAAGGTGACTGCACCAATCGCCAGGCCAAGCGCCATTTCAATCAGGCTCGCAGTGTGAATATCGCCAAATGTTCCAATGCCGTAACTTTCGGGGTTGTAAAATGCGGCTGCGGCCACGAATACAGCGGCCAATCCCACGAGTGAATGGAAGGCGGCCATGAGCTCGGGCAAGGCCGTCATTTCTATTTTTTTGGCGATTGTGGCGCCAATCCCGCCACCAATACCAATGGCGATTAAAATCCAGAACCATCCACCAACGCCGGGCAGCAGGAATGTCGTTGCGATCGCGAGTCCCATTCCGGTCATGCCATAGTTCACACCGCGCTGGGCGGTTTCAGGATGAGATAAGCCGCGCAGTGCCAGAATAAACAAGACGGCGGACACGAGGTATGTAAGGGCTGCAATAATTTCCATGACGGTTATGCTTTCTTCTTAAACATGTGCAGCATACGCCGCGTGATGATAAATCCACCGAAAATGTTGACGGAGGCCAGGATGACCGCAATGAAGCCAAATAAAGAGAACCCTGCATCTTTCGGCATCACGGCCATCACCGCGCCAACGATGATCACGGATGAAATTGCATTGGTGATGCCCATAAGCGGGGAATGAAGCGCAGGGGTCACGCGCCAAACAACATGATACCCAACAAAACAGGCCAGTATAAAAACGGTCAGGCCCGTAATCAAAAAGGGCTGGCCACCGCTCTCAATCATGGCGGAGTGGCTGGCTTCCATGGCTAGAGATGCCGCTCTTTCCGCTAGTTCCTGTGCGCGATTGGCCAGTTCTGCGGCGCTTTCGGTAATGGTTCTTTCGTTTTCTGACATGGCGTTTCCTTAATATTGTAAATGCATTATTGGGCTGCAGCCTTTTTTGCTGTTGTCTTCTTTGCGACTGGCTTTTTTGTGGCTGGCTTCTTTGAGGCTGGCTTTTTTGCGGGTGCCGTCTTTTTCTTTGTTGAAGTTTTAGCCGAGGGCTTTTTCGCTGGCGCTTTTTTTTGCGTTTTGGGCGCTGCTTTTTTTACCGTTGTCTTTTTCGCGGTTGTTTTGGTCGTTGCCTTCTTTTTTGCAGCAGGTTTTTTTGATGATTTAAAGTTCGGGTGAATGATTTTTCCGCCCTTGGTGAGGGCCATGCCCTGAATAATTTCATCATTCCAATCAATGACTAGTTTTCCGCTATCTTTATCAATCAAGATACCCAGAAGATTCAGTAAGTTCTTGGCATATAACAAAGAAGCGCTTGCGGCGAGTCGGCTTGGGACATTGCGGTGGCCGATAACGCTGACGCCGTTTTTATCAATGATCTTACCTGGTTCTGAAGGTTCACAATTCCCACCGGATTCAACGGCCAGATCGACAATCACCGAGCCAGGCTTCATGGATTTGACCATTGCCTCTGTGATCAGTTTCGGGGCTGGGCGGCCGGGAATGAGCGCCGTTGTGATGACGATATCTTGTTTTGCGATATGGTCCTCAACCAGTTTTTCTTGTTTTTTCTGATAGGTTTTGGACATTTCCTTGGCGTATCCACCTGCGGTTTCCGCCTTTTTAAATTCATCATCCTCAACGGCGACAAAGCTACCGCCGAGTGATTCAACTTGTTCCTTTGCTGCGGGGCGAACATCCGTTGCCGTTACAATGGCGCCGAGGCGCTTGGCAGTTGCGATGGCCTGAAGTCCTGCGACTCCGGCGCCCATCACAAATACCTTTGCTGGGGGGACGGTTCCGGCGGCGGTCATCATCATCGGGAAGGCGCGGCCATACTGTTCAGCCGCGTCAAGGACAGCCTTGTATCCGGCGAGGTTTGATTGTGATGATAAAACATCCATGGATTGCGCGCGGGTGATGCGCGGTACCAGTTCCATTGCAAATGCCTGAATACCGGCCTTGCCAAGGGCTGTTATTGTTTTGCCGTTATTGTATGGGTCCAACATGCAAAGAAGGAGCGCGCCTTTTTTATATGATTTTATTTCTGATTCGCTCGGAGGCTGTACTTTTAGGATGATATCAGCGTTTTTAGTAGCTTCGGTCGCAGATTTTACGATTTTTGCGCCGGCGCTCTTCAGTTCGGCATCTGTCAGAGCTGCGCCTATTCCCGCCCCGCTTTCAACAAGGATCGTGCAGCCCAGCGTGGTGAGTTTTTTGATGCTCTCCGGAGACGCTGCGATGCGTTTCTCAAATGCTGCTATTTCCTTGAGAACTGCGATGTTTAAGCTCATGAGATTTTTTTCCTTCTCATCATTGGGCAGAAATTTATGGACTCAACATGCCTGAAGTTTCGAGGTTTGTGAAGTCCCATGACGGATGAGTTTATAAAAATAACCACGCCATGTTTGTTCGCTTAAATGGCTGAAATTGAAATAAGTTAAGGATAGCTCTGGTGTTTCGCTGATCGGTGCTTGAACGGCCTTGATAATTTATCTAGCCTTTAATTTCGGCTGAAAATCCTTTTGGCCATTGATCCAGTATGCTTGTTTGCCTATGAGTTTTAGTGTTCAAAAAATTATACGTTTAAGTCTGTTTGTTTTGCCGTTGATTGGCGGGGCATCACTTGCCCGTGCAGAGACTCTCAAGGAGGCGATTGACAAGGCGATCAATAACCATCCGCAGCTTTTGTCCGCCCGTGCAAGTGTTGATCGTGCCGGGGAGGAAATCAACGAAGAAGCTTCTGATTACTTTCCTGAGCTTTCTGTGACGGGGCAGGGCGGCCGCATTTTTGGTGACAACAGCACAAGCCGGGGTACCCAGGTTACTAGAGGATCAACATATTCTTATTTGTTTGAGGGGTCCGTTCGCGCCCGTCAGATGATTTTTGATGGATTTGAAACCGGCCACCGGGTGGACGCGGCACAAGCGAAGGAAAAATCGGCAAAGTATAGCGTGATGGATGTCTCTGAAAGTCTCGCTCTGAGCACCGCGCAAGCCTATATCGATGTCATGCGCGCAACAGAGGCTCTTGAGATGTTGCGTGGGCATGAAGGAAAAATATACAACTATCTTGATCGTATTTCGACCATGGTTGAGCAAGGGGCGGCTGATGATGCTGAGTTAAAGCAGGCGCGCGAAATTGCGATTATTCTGGAAGGTCTGGTTTTTGATTACCAAGGGCAGCTGAAAGTCGCCGAAGCCAATTACTATGAAATTACGGGCGGCCCTGCGCCGCAATCTATGTTTGAGCCTGTGCCGCGTCTTGATTTGTTCCCGAATGGTGTGGATGAGGCTGTCGCGCAAGCATTGGGCACACATCCATCGCTGCGGTCTGCCGCGCATGAGGCCAGGTCCGTGACCTTTGAGGCCGAGGCTGAGCGTTCCGCCTACTTTCCCGATGTTGATGGTGAGCTGTCTTATTTGAAGAAGGACCAAGCCGAGGAGATTGGCGGCGAGGTTGTTGATGCGCGTGCGGTTTTTCGTTTGAACTGGGCTTATGAGACCGGCGGTGCGCAGAAGGCGCGTATTCGTCAAAAGCGTTATGAACATAAGGAAGCAATGGCCAATCTTCATGAGCTGGAACGTGAGGTTGAGCGCGCGGTTAGAAAAGCATTTGCGGAATACGAAACATCCATTGCACAATTAGGAAACCAAAACCGA
>CAYGQP010000077.1:0-7708 GCA_964352115.1 uncultured Micavibrio sp.
GTCGGGCAATTGCTCTTCCCATTTGCTATTTTGTTCAGTGCGATGTTCACGTTCTGGCAGCTTACTAAACGCCTGGAGCTTGTTGTTGTGCGCGCGACAGGTTTGTCGTTCTGGCAATTTATCGCGCCTGTGATCCTGGTTGCTCTGGCCGCTGGCTTTGTTCAAATGATGGTCATTAATCCGATAGGTTCTCTGTTTCTCAGCAAGTTTCAGCAGCTGGAGCAGGAATATCTGAACCGTCACGAAAGTCAGGTCGCGCTTCTGAAGGAAGGCTTTTGGCTACGCCAAGCCTCTGATGAAGGATATGTGATTATGAATGCGGGCCAAATTGAGCAGCCCGATTGGGTGCTTAAAAATGTTATGGTGTTGTTTTTTGACCACGAAGATCAATTCACAGAGCGCTTTAACGCACAAACAGCAAAACTTGAGCCCGGTTTTTGGCGATTTGAGAATGTTGTAACCTATGCG
Source organism: uncultured Micavibrio sp. (assembly GCA_964352115.1). Classification (GTDB taxonomy): domain Bacteria; phylum Pseudomonadota; class Alphaproteobacteria; order Micavibrionales; family Micavibrionaceae; genus CAYGQP01. The sequence continues at coordinate 469 of CAYGQP010000077.1, forward strand.
GCCCAGAGACAATCGGCCAAGTATAAGGAAATAAGCCTGCCTACGGATCTGACGATTGATGACGTAGAGGAAAGTTTTTCATCGCCCGAAACCATGTCGTTTTGGCGTTTGCCCGCACATATTCATACGCTGGAGGAGGCAGGATTTGATGCCAGTCGTTTGCGCGTGCATTATCAAAATCTTCTTGCCCAGCCGCTTTTATTTGCGGCAATGGTATTATTGGCCGCTGCCGTATCCATGAGACCGGCAAGGTTCAGAGGGGGTCTGAAACTTTTTTCAACGGGCATCTTTATCGGATTTGTGATCTTTTTTATGTCCAGCTTCTTGCAAGCTCTAGGAGCATCGGGGCAAATCCCGGTGATTTTAGCCGCATGGTCCCCGGCCGTAATCAGCTTTCTTTTGGGCCTAAGCGTGATGATGGGCCTGGAGGATGGTTGAAGAAAGTCAACTAAGCGCTTGAGAAAATTTAAAAATCAGCTAAAATTCAAAAAGTATGAGTTATTTTATGATTTCTGATTTTTGTTAACCTTCTCGTAAGTTTGTCATGATTTACTTGACCTTAAGTACAAAATACATCAATCATGTGATCTAATTTCCTCAGATTGCGAATACCAAAGACAGAGACAAAATTATGTTTGCGACCCGAAAAAGAATTTCCAAGGCCTGTTTAAGCTTGGCCGCTTTATTAGCACTTGGCGCTTGCTCATCATCATCGGATACATCCGGCAGCGGTATCTATGATCCGTTTGAGGAAACCAACCGGGCTGTGCACTCCTTTAATCAGGGTTTTGACGAAGTTATTACAGATCCTGTAATTACAGGGTACCGTACAGTTGTGCCACAGGAAGGCCGTAAAGCTGTTTTGAATTTTGTGCGTAACCTCCGCGCGCCGTTAAATCTCGGCAATGAAATTTTGCAGGGTGATTTTGAAGGTGCAGGAAATGTTGTATTCCGTACAGTGGTGAACACATTAACAGGGTTCGGAGGCCTCATTGATGTGGCCGCAAACGAGGGATATTCCTATGAATCAGAAGATTTTGGACAAACGCTTGGCGTCTGGGGATTTGGTCATGGGCCATATTTTGTTGTCCCTGTGCTTGGGCCGTCTTCGGCGCGTGACTCTATAGGCTTCCTCGCTGATGCTTACGCAGATCCATTGTCTCGCTATCTCGATAACACCGATAGGGACGGCTGGGCCTATGCAAGAACAGGTGTTCAGATCCTGGCTGTCCGTGATTCTGTGCATGATGTTTTAAAAGAGCTTCAAGCCAGTTCAATTGATTATTATGCAACCTTGCGCAGCAGCTATTACCAAAATCGCGCTGCAGAAGTAAATGATAATCAGGCTGCGGATCAGAGAATTCCTGACATCAAAAGCTTCGAAGATTTCGACGATTTTTAGGATCACGCAAATTTAAGAATTGTTTTATTCATTCAGTGATATAGTTAATAGTCATTGAAACAATTAATGTGGAGTCAGACGCTTTGCAAAACTGTAAAAAAATAGCGATATCGGTTCTTGCCTTTACCGCTTTAACAAGCGCCGTGCAGGCCTCTTACGCTGTGAACACGCTTAAACTCCCCGCTTCTCAGTTCGAGTCGCATGCACTCCCAATTTCTTCATCAGAGAGAGCCGAGGGCGCAAAGAACTTTATTAAGGGTGTCGCGAAGCGTGGCATCGATTTTCTGAGCAACGGTGATTTAACCGAAGCACAGCGCAAAAAAGAGTTTCGCAATCTGCTTGTAACCAGCTTTGATATAAAAACGATCGGGCGTTTCGCGTTGGGACGCTATTGGAGAACCGCCAACCCAAAACAACAGAAGGAATATCTAGGCCTTTTTGAAGACATGATTGTTGATGTGTATTCTCGCCGTTTTGATGAATATAAAGGCCAGGATGTGCATGTTATCGACGTTTTGGAAAAAACAGAGACCGACATCATTGTGAATTCAGAGGTTGTTCCTGACTCCGGACCAAAATTCCATGTTGATTGGCGTGTCCGTTATAAAAATGGGCAATACAGAATTATCGATATCATGGTCGAGGGGGTCAGTATGGCGCTTACGCATCGTTCCGATTTTTCCGCAGTCATTCAACGCGGTGGCGGCAAGGTTGATGTCTTGCTGGAGCATCTCAGAAAATAATTCTAAAACCTATGGATTTTATTATCCACCTGCACCAATAACGGCTGCCAAACGACCACCTTTCAGATTGGTCGTCAACAACGTACCGCCCTGATACGTCTTCTTTAAAACATCTCCGGCCGGGTCTCCGGCACTCTCCTGGAAGGTTGCCGTCGTGTTGCCCATCCAACGCAGAATATTGTTCGGGATGAGGTCAATCAGCTTAAAGCAAGAGATACCGAGAAGGTAAACAATGGCAGCATATAGGGCCGAATAAAAGAATTGGTCTACTGGCCCGCGCATGTAATCAGACCCAAATTGCTGATTGTTTTGCTCAAGCTCAAAGTTATAGCCGCTGACATTCTTCACAAGGATCACGAATATATCATTCAAAACTTCTACCGTGGCGGCGAAAATAGACAGACTGGCAAGCAACCCGACAACAATCAATATCGGTCGTATAAGGATTTCAAAAATCAAAAAGTATCCATTGGACGCGAATTTGCCAATGCTGCCCTCGCCATCGATTTGTAAATGCGCCAGAGCCCAGATAGGCATGGCGACAATGGCTTCGAATATGCTTTTTACCCAGCCACTGATTGCGAAGAAAAAGTAAATGAAGGGCAGAAACGGAACGATGTAAAACAGAATAACCCCATATACAATCATCAACATACCCACGGCGTACAAAAACCCACCCGCCGTATCCGACAGGATACCCTCTGCTGTGTCCTTTCCAAGGATTGCGCCTATCCCCATTCCGGGAAGACCCAAACCAATATTACGCACCGTGGCCTCAACCATGCCTTTACCAAGCGTGCTGATCTGGGCCAAAGGATGCTTATCGGCATTTTCAACCATGTCAAATAATCCATAAGTGCCGAACACATAATTAATCGTATCAATAATAACGTTGCCCGATTTTTTCTTGAAGGGGCTATCCATGCCTGAATCTTCCCAGAACCTGAACGCTTTATAGGTTGCGATTGCAATTTGTTCGTCGTTTTCGCCATTGTAATCAATCGGCTCCCCCCCCTGTAGAAGAGGGTCATAAATTGTATCAGGATCATTTTCTTCGTTGGATATGGCACGGCTTGCCGCAATGTGCTCCATCACGGCTGGATATGTGTTCGGTGTAGGGATATTAAAAACAGCCGTTGTCACGTTCCCGTTTAACTGTGCAATCCGATTGTACCAAATACCTGCGCCGCCCCAGCCGCGATCGAGCAATGTCTGTTCAACGGCCCAACGTGGGTTGTTTGCCTGCGCCTCAACCATTGTCGGAAGCTGTTCCTTTAATGTTTCGTGATAGGCGCGAATAAGGGCATTCAAATCTTCCCTGTCTGGCTGATCTTCACAATTATCTGTTGTTTCACCGCCGTTATAGTTCGGAACATATTTCTTGTATAAACATGCCGCAGGATGCGTCAGCAGGGGATTGACCCACATGTCCTTAACCAAATCAAAATACGCTTCCTGAACAGCGGTAACACCGGATAACGGGCCTTCTGCACCGGCTGTCCGCATGAGGACTTGCCCGCATGTTGGCTCTACATCACCGCGATGCTCGGAATGTTTATCCGGGTTATGCTCTCCAAAACGGATCAGAATGTTACCATTGTTATTAAACTTGAGCGCTTCTTCATAGCTGGCGTCTGAAATGCGCCAGTAATTGCCGCCGGTTGGGCTGTTAATCAATGGTGTTCCAAAGGGTGATGGCCTCACCAGATAGGCCTGAATGCCTTGGCCATCGGCATAAGTGTATTCTTGCTCCTGAGCGATTTTGCAGGTTTTGGCAACAAACATAAGCCGGGCGAGTTCATTAATTTCAGGAATATTGGGTAGCGCAACCAGATCAGCAGTTTGGCCAAGATAGTTTCTGTTCAGATCAGTATTAAATTTGACCCAAGCATTTGTTGCAAAGTTTGATCCGAATTTCGCGGTGTGAAAGACAATCAACTGCGCTGCGTTTAATCCCTCGTTTTGACCGGATGCAAAATTCAGAGGCGTAATAAGCGCGAAAAAGAAAATGATTCTGATCGGGGCCCAGGTTTTATTAAAGCGTTTTCCAAAGGGTGTTCCTGATGAGGCCGTTTCACCCGCAATGGCGGCAACCAAATAAATAATAACCATCACGGCAACAAAGAAAATACCCGTGGAATAGAATTGCAACATTTTATGAAGCGCAATATGAAAGGGCGTCGGGTAATTAGTGATATTGCTGCCAGGAATGGGAATGCCGTCTGAATCCAGACATTCTGATGCTGTAGACACACAGGAATCAAAGATCCCCTGAAGCCCGAAAACACGATCCATGATAATAAAGGCAATATCCTGATCGGGTTGAACGATTGACCCATCGATCGTGAAGATATTATCCTGCGCCAACGCAGGCTGTGAGGCGATCACAGACACGACAAGCAGCGCAAATTGTGCAACCAGCAAAACGAAGCCAAGGGCCAGTGTAAAAAAGATAAAAATCTGATCGATATTTTTTTTGGTAAACTTCAAATTGCGATAGGCCGCAACAATAACGTGCGATATGCCGAATTTACCCCTGTTTGCCGGGTCAAGGTAGGCATGATTGGGGGGAAGCAAACCAACAGCGCGGTATATCGTCGCAATCAAATAAGCAATATGAACAAAACCTGATGTAAAAAGCGCATGAAGCCGAGGAATAAACCCCGGCAATGCCGCGTATTTTACAATTTTTTTTGTCTCCACCATATTTATTTTCTGCCGTTTTTATTGAGCTGCGGCATTAAGCCTTTTTCCCTAAGCCTGCTATACCGCCAAGCGCACTTTTATAGCCGCCTCCAATATTGGAAATAGTCTGCTGCGCACCAATCGTTGCTGTACCCACAAGCCCCTGAGCCGGGTCTTCGCGCTGGTCGTTAAAGGTTTGAACACTTTGGCCCATCCAACGCAAAATATTATTGGGCACAAGGTCGATCAGTTTAAAGGATGACATCGCCATTAAGTAAGCAATCAGGGCGTAAACAACTGTAAAGAAGAATTGGTCAATGGGGTTTCTGTAAAAATCAATTTTAGGCAGAGGGTCATCAGGCCCGTTATTCTGCGCGGCTTCGAGTTCAGATTTCACATCAAATCCACTAACGTTTGACGTTACGATATCCCAAATTTCATTTAAAACGCTGATCAAAGCAGAGAAAATTGAGATACTCGCCAGCAGGCCAAATATAATCAGAATTGGCCTGAGGAAAATTTCGAAAATCAGGAAATACCCGTTTACGGCGGCTTGTCCCGGCAGGCCCTCGCCATCAATACGGATATGTGCCAATGCCCATAACGGTGCGCCGACCATGGCTTCAAATATACCCTTGATCCATCCACCAACCGCAAAGAAGAAATATATAAACGGCAAGAATGGAACGACGTAATAAAGAATAAAACCTGCGGTCATGCTGATCATGGCAATCGACATAAAGAAATCGATGAGAACTTTTGAGATCGACGCCAGAGAGGCCGTTTCTGTAAAGGTTCCGACAAAACCGCTCACACCGCCAAGCGTTGCATATCCAATATTGCGCACAGCACTTTCAACGAGCGAGCGCCCAATACCCACAAGCTGCGCAAGAGGGTGAACGTTGTCGTTATTGCGCATGCTATATAAACCTTCAGTCCCAAACAGCGCCGTTATGGCCTCAATAAAAGCGTTTTGAGAGTTCGTCGTGTGCGGCGTTGATGTATGCCCACCCGTTTGCCAGTATTCAAAAGATTTCCAGAGCGTCTGCGCTATGACGGAATCTTCACCTCGCTCATAAGGGATAGGCTGGCCGTCAGATAACTTTGGCTCATAGCGCCTTCCTGGTGTAACACTTTTATCGCGCTGCATTTTTACATCTTTAATATGCTCCATCACCGCAGGATATTTTGTGGCAACGGGGATGTTGAGGAATGCGCTCGTAAGCGCGCCGTTCATTTCGGCAATGCGGTTGTACCAGATTGCGCCTGCTGCCCATCCCTTTTGAACCAAATGCTCATTAATCCGCCATCGTCCAGACGCCGCCATAACGGGCAGGGCACCCTCGGCATGGATTATGTCGTCATAGCTATGTAATGCACCTGCGGGACCGGTCATTGCGTATCTTAGATCTTCGGAATAAAAACCCTGCAAGTCGGTTTTATAATTTTCCGGGTGATTTAAAGGCTCATCCACGCGCTTGATATATCTTTTTGCTGTTCTTTCCGGAAAGCCGTAAAACATATCATCGTTGGTATTGAGGCCAAAGCCGAACCATAGTTCACGAAGCACAAACCAGTAATAAGCCTGAATAGATGCAAGTCCCTCTTCAGGGGGATTATTGGCATTATTTGGGTCTCTGGGGTCGGTCAGATCCAGTATAATTTCCCCGCACAAGGGCGCGACATTACCGCGATCAAGTAAAAAGTTTTGATTGCTTTCATCAACATATCCAAAAACGATTTGCGCTTTATTGGCGCCGCCTAAAAAGTTGATCAAATCGGCGTAATCTGTGCCAACCAGGGTGTTGGCGCCTTGCATCGGTGTTCTGTTCGGTGTCGATAAATTGTCTTTGACAACATACATTTTGATTTCTTTGGCTTGCGCTTCCGGCAGCATGGCATAGGCATGTTTGCAAGTCTTTGCGACGTACATAAACTGAAGCAATCCGCCGACCTCGGGTGGGTTGGGCTGCGAAACGAGAGAGCCAGATTCAAGATACCCCTGTGTTTCAGCTTCCAGAGTTTCATTAAATAATATCCAGCCATTCGTTGCGAATCCTGACCCATATTTAGCCGCATATAAAACAATATACTGGGCGCTGTTTAATCCATGGCCAATAGGGACCAGCAGACCAAAGGCGACAACAATTCTTAGCGGCGCCCAGACTTTGTTGAAACGTTTACCAAAAGGGGTGCCCGATTGCGCTGTTTCTGCAACAACGGTGAACACAAAATAGGATGAGATCATGGCCGCAACAACCAGAAGACCTGTGCTGTAGAGTTGAAACATGGAGTGCAAACCGTCATGAACGGGATGCGGCCAACCAAGGCCTTGCAGCAGCCATTGACTGGAGGCGTCCGAACCTTGCCCCGGCAAAAGAATTTGTGTTCCCCTGACATCCTCGCAAAT
>CAYGQP010000078.1:0-2546 GCA_964352115.1 uncultured Micavibrio sp.
CCATATGGCGGCCAAGAGCAGGATAAAGCCGACAATCACAAAAATCAGGCTGACCCAGATCTGCAAATCGGAATAGCGCTCCTGCAGATTTTGGTATTCCTCAGATGCCTTTCGTGTCGATGCAAGGTGAGCAAGCACCGTTGGGTCAACCATACGCCCCACAAAAAGAAACGTATCTGTGAAATTATTCAACTTATAGAGCGCGCGAACCCGGTCATCGTTTCCGCCGGTCATGACGACAACTTCGCGTGTGGCTGCTGCCTGATCCATTGCCAATTGCGGTACTTGCTCGAACTCCAGAGAAAAGGTCAAGCCAGAGCGCGCCAAAGCGCGGCCTGATGCGTCAAACACGATGGCCTCTGATAAATTTCGTATTACAGATTGTGTCTCAACAATATGCTGAAGCGCTTCCTCGTTAATGGAAAAATATAACGCCTGCCTATCAAGGTCATTCGCCATCGCCAACGTATCGGCCGCAATCACCTGTTTGTGCTCGGCCAGATAGGCCTGCGCGACCGCCTGGGATTCATTAACGGCAGTTTGCACTCGATCGCTAAACCATGTCTGAATGCCAAAATGGAAAAATAACGCGGCAAAGATTGTCATGATAATCGCCGGGGCAGCCGCCAAAATACTGAATGTATAAACAAGCCGGACATGAAGATGAGATCCAGCAAGCCCCCTCTTTCGGCCCATCCATAGAGAAACAATGCGGCGTGCAATCATAATGGCCATGAGGGCCAATAGCACAAAGTCGATGTTCAAAAGCCAAATGATGGTGTCGGGGTCGTTGCCTAAGGGCGGAGTCTCCGTTAAAGCCGCATAGGTAGCCATACCGCTTAAGAGAGATGCAACAACCAATGTAAAGGCCAGACGCGATTCCCACGTACGCGAGAGCTTAAACCGACGCTTCTGTGGTTTTTTTTCATCGTTTGATGAACGCTTGACTAGAAACGGAATGTAATCTGCTATAAAACTCAATGCTTATAAACCAATGACTATCTGGGTTTTACAAAAAACTATGTTGCGCATATGCAACACATACCTTCTGGTTTTATAACGGATTTTGGAAATAATCAACCGATATGATGCAAAATAGCAACACCACCCCCTTTCATGTATTAATTGTCGCGGCCGGACGGGGGGCACGCTTTGGTGAGACTATACCGAAGCAATATTTAAAAATCGGGGCTAAAACAGTTGTGCGTCATACAATTGAACGCTTTTTGTGCATGCCGGTACTACAATCCATAAGGGTTGTTATACACCCTGATGATGAGGGGCTCTATCATGATGCCGTTGCGGGCCTTAATATTTCTGAGCCTGTGTTTGGCATGAATGAAAGATATTTAAGTGTTTACAATGGATTAAAGTCTTTTTCTAATTTAAACTCTGAGGATATAATTCTCATTCATGATGCGGCGAGACCCTGCGTGAGCCCTTTAGATATTCAATCGCTGTTGTATTCACTTTCAAAGAATCGTGCAGCAACTCTTGGGCATCCCATTGCTGACACATTGCGCAAAGCTGACGGTATGGCGATTGACAGATCAGGGTTGTGGGCGATTCAAACGCCGCAGGCTTTTCGATATGCGGATATCCTTAAGGCGCATGATGCAGCTCAAAAAGACCATACGCATACCGATGATGCCTCTATGGTTTCGGCGATCGGTTTAGAAGTAGCCTTGATTGAGGGTTCACGGCGGAATATAAAGATTACCGTAAAGGATGATCTGGAATTGGCGGCCGCTTTTTTATCAAATGAACAGGAAACACGAACTGGCATGGGCTTTGATGTTCATGCCTTTGACCGCTTGGATGCTTCTCGTAAGCTTATTCTCGGCGGGATTGAAATTCCTTATGATTGCGGACTAAAAGGCCACTCCGATGCCGATGTGGCCCTGCACACCATCACCGATGCCTTGCTCGGCGCTTTAGGTGAAGGGGATATTGGACAGCATTTTCCCCCCAGCAATAACGCTTTTAAAAATATGGATAGCGCGGTTTTTCTGCAAAAAGCTCATGAAATGCTGCTCTCAAAAGCAGGAACACTCATAAACGTTGATTTGACCATTATTTGCGAGCACCCCAAGATCACCCCATATCGTGATCAAATGCGGGCGCGCATTGCAGACATCTTGCAATTGGACAAAAGCCGTATAAACATTAAGGCCACAACGACGGAAAAGCTTGGTTTTACCGGGCGGGGTGAAGGGATCGCCGCGCAAGCCGTCGTTAACATCAGGGTATAGCCATGCAGGATTTAGTAGAAAAATTAGGAAATTTGCTGATTGAACGTGGAATTACCATGACGACTGCAGAATCATGCACGGGCGGGCTCATTGCAGCTACAATTACGCACCGCCCCGGTGCTTCAGCGTTTTTTGACCGGGGGTTTATTACATATTCCAATGAATCGAAGTCCGAAATTTTGAATGTCCCCATGGATATGATTGTAAAGTTCGGCGCAGTAAGCGGCGAGGTTGCGGAGGCCATGGCGCGCGGCGCGTTGAAAAACAGCCATGCGAATTTGGCTGTTTCCGTTA
>CAYGQP010000078.1:2556-7704 GCA_964352115.1 uncultured Micavibrio sp.
CAAAGGAAAAGCCGGTGGGTTTGGTCTATTTTGGATATGCGCTTAAGGGTGGATCATCAGGCAGTCTTAAAAGCAATTTCGATGGAGATCGAAACAGCATTCAGGCTCAAGCCTCTACTTTAGCGCTTAAGCATCTTATTACAGTATTAGGAGAACATGATGACGAATAAAGTAACCTTTGTTTCTGGCGCGGATGCTAATTACTACCCCCTGCTCCGTGAATGGATTCATTCTATTCGTCGTTTTCCGCAGAGCAAAGGCATGGATATTCATATTCTGGATGTCGGCATGACCGAAGACCAGATTGAAAAGATTAAACCCCTTGTGAAGAGCGTTGTTAAGGCCGATTGGCCAAAAAAAATTCCGGCTCACAAAATTCGAGGACGTGAATTTTTCAAGGCCTGCGTCAACCGACCGTTTTTGAAGGATTATTTCCCCGGTTATGATCTGTATTTCTGGATGGATGCCGATACGTGGGTGCAGGATTGGAAAGCCGTTGAATATTTCCTGGAGGGTGGCGCGCGGAAGAAGCTAACCGTTACCGGACAATCCGATCGTGCCTATCCCAAAGGTATGCGGGTTAAATGGCTTCATGCCTGGCCATGGAAGGCGCGCGGGTTTTATTTTACCAATGCGCGCAAGGCGTTTGGCATCAAAATGGCACAAAAGATGTTTTCTTATCATGTGCTTTTGGCTGGTGCGTTTTGCCTGCACAAGGACGCGCCGCATTGGGATAAATGGCAGGACCTTATCATTCAAGCCCTGGATAAGGGTAAGGTCTTTACGGCCGAGCAATTAACGCTGGGTATGATGATCCATGTGGAGGGATTGCCTGTTGAAGTTCTCCCCGCCTACCTTCACTGGTTATGTGAATTCAAGCCGTTATGGGATAAGGACAAGCAGATGTTTGTCGAACCCTATTTGCCGCATGAGCCTATTGGTATTCTTCATCTCTCCGGTTTTGATGAAATGCGCGTGAATCGCTCGCAAACGACTGATTTCGAAACCACAGATGGTGGATCGATTGAATACAGCTACCGTTATCCGTTCTTTAATGGGGAAACTGATCAAGAAATCAATGAATTGAAAAAAGCGAGCTAAAAAGCCCGCATCGCTCAATACTTAGTTAAATCGTGATTTAAACGATGAGCGCGCCAGCGGCAACCATTTTGAGCAATTCAGCTTCGCCCAAAACGCCAGGCCCTGTTGCTGTGAATACATCTAATGTCGCGACATTCTGACCTTTAGCGCCTACTGCAAGACCATCAGAGTCGACTTGCAAAGTTGCAGTTCCGTCTTTGTTTGCTGTGAGAATAACATAGTCCGAAAGCATGTCTGTTTTAGCGTCATAGTTTGTCAGCAAATCAGAAATGTCTATTGCATCATCGTTAACGTTAAAATCAGTAATATTTGTAGATGTTTTTGTGCTCGGCGTAATTATTTTTGGCGGTGGGGCATCGAAATCACTAAATTTAAAAGTGTCGTTTCCTTCACCGCCGGTAAGCGTGTCAAATCCTGTGCCGCCATTCAAGACGTCATCGCCTTTTCCGCCCTGAAGAATATCATCACTAGCAAAGCCGTTAATCGTATCGTCTCCATCACCACCAATGAGCGTATCGGCGTTTTTTGTACCATTCAACGTAAGGTCTTTCGGTTCATTATCCTCAGACCTAAGATCATTATCATCTATTTCACGAAGAGAAAGGCGAGTATTGCTATTCACCACACTTTTGCTTGCGCTGTTTCCAAAATAATCTGCGGTATCGCCCTCTTGTTCATCCTGCAAAAAAGACTCGCTTTTCACAAAGATCAGAGATTCCTGTAGCGACAAAATATTATCCTGGCTAAATCCAAAATCAGTTGCGAATTCCGCATTAAGAATATCAACATGATCAACCTGTCGGCTTGCAATAAATTCTGATAAAACTGCGTCTTGAGCGCTATCCCCTTGATCTTCAGAAGCTTGGCCTTCGCCCGCACTGTTAATCAAGCCTTCAATATCATTATCCGTGATTTCCTTTTCAGGATATCCTTCGGCGTGCCATCTGAGCACTTCCTCTGCAAAAACGTCTAAAACGTCGTCTTGTGATTTCACATCCCCAGGCAAATCTTCTGCGGATGCAAGATGAATGACCTCATCAACGAGAATTGTATTCTCGGCATCTTTTTTGTCTGTCTCTTGGTTTTGTGTATCCATTTTATTAAATCCACCCTAATATTTTTGGAATTAATCCCTCAAGATTAAGAATACACCAAAATTAGTTAAAAATTGCTTTACATTTGTTCTATGATTTTGAACTTAAGGCGCTGAAAATAAAAACAATTTATATAAAATTTTATCTATTTATATAACGTGCTGATATATATAATTAATTGCTATTCGGGTGTTTTATTATTCAGCTTCAGCTTTATATAATTCTTTTGCGCGCTCTTCAAATGCATCAACCATTCGCGTAATGACCTTGTCAAAAAACATCTGTGCGAAGCCCTGAAGCATACGGTTTTGGAATTCAAATTCGACGCTAAAATCAATAGTACAGCCACCGTTTGGGGATGGGCTAAAATACCAATGATTTTTCAGATGTTTGAGGGGGCCTTTTTGATATTCAATATAGATATGCTTTGAAGGCTCAAGAATAACTTTTGAGGAAAAACGTTCGCGAAAGACCTTATATCCGACGATCAAATCCGCATAAAAGACGTTATTCCCGTCCCATTTATTGATACGGCTGCCCACGCACCACGGTGCAAATTCCTTGTATTTATCAACGGCGGCTACAAGCTCAAACATTTGCTCGGGAGAGTATGGAAGGGTTTTTTGCTCAATATGCTTCTGCATATATAGGATATATTATTCAGCAGCCAGTTTGGCCAGCTTTTCTTCACGCGCGGCCTTAAGTTTTTCGAAATCATCCCCTGCATGATGAGATGACCTCGTCAAAGGCGTGGCCGAGACCATTAGAAAGCCTTTAGCCTTAGCCATGCGTGTCAGCTGTTCGAACTCCTCAGGTGTCCAGAATCGATCAAGCGGCGCATGTTTTGGCGTCGGCTGAAGATATTGACCAATTGTGATGAAATCAACGCCAGCAGCACGCAGATCATCCATAACCTGTCCGACTTCTTCGCGAGTTTCACCAAGGCCAACCATGAGGCCCGATTTGGTGAAACTCATAGGGTCAAGCTCCTTAACACGTTCCAGAAGCCTTAAGGAGCGGAAATAACGCGCACCTGGGCGAATTGTGGGGTACAAACGCGGTACGGTCTCCAGATTGTGATTAAACACATCAGGGCGCGCTCTGGCCACGGTATCAATGTTAGGAATATTTCCTCCAAAATCACCGGGCAGAATTTCAACAGTCGTGCCGGGGGATTTGATGCGGATGGCTTGAATAGTTTTGACGAAGTGGTCCGCTCCGAAATCCTCAAGATCATCGCGATCAACGGATGTGATTACAACGTGTTTCAGGCCCATTTGCTTCACGGCTACGCCGACGCGCAATGGCTCAAGCTTATCAAGCGCGTCAGGTTTACCCGTGGCGACGTTGCAAAATGCGCAAGCGCGCGTGCAAACTTCGCCCATAATCATAAATGTCGCGTGTTTTTGTTCCCAGCATTCGCCAATATTTGGGCAGCCCGCCTCTTCGCACACAGTTGTGAGCTTTTGTTTGCGAACAATATCTTTTGTTTCTTTATACACTTTACCCTGAGGCGCCTTAACACGAATCCAGTCCGGTTTACGCCCTGCAGGACGATCCGGATTTTTCTGTTTCTCAGGATGGCGTTTCGCCTTATCGAGTAAATCTGGGTTATAGGTCATGTCATACCTTGAATTAGTTCAAGTTTATTTATAGTAAACCATTATAAAAAACAACAAAACAGTTCTTCAAAACTTGACCGTTTACATTTATAGCTATATAAGTCTTTTCTTATGAAAATTAAGGAGTGTTATGCTAAAAACGTACTCTGGACAAATACAAGACACTTTTAATCAAAAAACCCCAGCTTCACAGGCCATTGTGGAGTATGTGGATGATGATGCTCATCATCATCTAACTTTAAGTGACATAAACAACGTTTTAGAAAATAGCGAAAACCCTGATTATTCTCATTTTTCTGAAGTCCCAATAAGGCTTTTGGCTTTTTCTTTATATTGCATACAAGCGGCATTTCATCAGCATCGTTCAGGTTTTTTGGCGGATGCTGAAAGCCAAAAACTCAATGTTATAGAAAGAGAAAAAATTCGTGCTAATCATGCTCTTTATCCACTGCTTTTAAAAGGGTTGACTGATAGAGCACTTAGAAATTTAAAAAACTTAAATTTGAAAGGACTTCACCATGAAGTTCCCGAGTATATTGCAACAGAATTTGTTCATACTCTCATGAACGATCGCCATGAGATGATTTTAGACCCTGAGGAACTTGTTATTTATCAACATGCGCAAGTCGTGTTTGATCCTAGAAATGAATAACCTTGCCGTACGCGTCCAGAACGCTTTCGTGCATCATTTCAGACAGTGTTGGATGGGGGAATATAGTGTGCATGAGCTCAGCTTCTGTTGTCTCTAGCGTTTTGGCGATGCCATAGCCTTGGATCATCTCCGTCACTTCCGCGCCGATCATATGTGCGCCGAGTAATTCCCCGGTTTTTTCATCAAAGATCGTTTTCACGAGACCTTCTGGTTCCCCCAGAGCAATGGCCTTACCATTCCCCTGAAACGGGAAGCGGCCAACCTTGATCTTGTAGCCTGCATCATTGGCGGCCTTTTCGGTCAAGCCAACTGATGCGACCTGAGGCATACAATACGTACAGCCGGGAATATTTGATTTGTTCAGTGGGTGAACATCATTGAGGCCCTTAATTTTCTCAACACAGATAATGGCCTCGTGGGAGGCTTTGTGCGCAAGCCATGGCGCGCCCGTGACATCACCAATCGCGTATACGCCCGGCTCATCGGTGGCCAGCCATTCATTTGTTACAATGTGGCCGCGGTCAACCTTAACCTTGGTATTCTCAAGGCCAACATTCTCCGTATTCCCCACAATACCGACAGCCATAATGACCTTTTCAACCTCGATGGTTTCGGTCTTGCCCTTATCAGTTTCAATCGTTGCCTTTACCGATTTTGCGGATTTATCAAGCTTAGTGAC
>CAYGQP010000079.1:0-7613 GCA_964352115.1 uncultured Micavibrio sp.
TTACCGGATCGCAGGCATAGGTGTTAATGGTGAAATCTTCAATGGCCTCCAAAATCACCTCACCAATTTCAGAATCGCCTAAATACCCTGTGAGTAGCGCATCGATGTGGTCAATTTTATCACGCACGCCCTTGAGCGTTTCGCGAATATGACTGGCGCTATGCACATCCCCCGTCCATGTGCCGTATCCCGTGTGATTGGAAAATTGCACGGTATTGATGGCGATGACGTTGTAGCCCATGCGCTGTAGAGGGAAAACAGCCGCGCGATTGCCAACATAGCCATAGGCCACGTGCGATTGGATGGAGAGAATTGTTTTCACTGGTGTTTTTTATTCAGCCATTAAGTCAATGCCGAGCATGAGGCAGAAGCGGTCCAGCATCCAGAATAAAAAACGTCCCTTCAGTGGGTTTGGATCAAGTTCCGGTCTGATTTTTTGAAGCTCTGCATCGTATTCAGCCATTTCCTTTTCAACCGCGATTTGGACCTGTTCATTGATGGCATCCATATCAAGGTGTTCAGTGGATTTGAGGTGGAAGTATTCAAGAAGCTTTTCTTCATTAGGATGCAGCACACCATCGGCGTAGGCCATAAGGCGAGCGAAGTAGGTTACTTGAGACAGGTAACGAGGGTCGTTGATATATTTTAAAAGGTCTGCCACATCTTGCTGCGTTTCCAAATCACTATGAATTGTAGAAAGCTGGTCTGCACTGAACGGGAGATTTTTGATGTAGCGATCAAAATGCTCTCTCTCTGCGTCATCGACTTTACCGTCGGCATGCGCCATCGCTATTACGCAGCGCAGCATATAAAATTTACTTGTTAAAACCTGGTCTGTATCAAAACTCTCTTCAGCCATTTCTTATCCTTTTGAATCAATACGTTAAATTTTGCCCATAAAACTGTAACATTATATGAGTATAATGCGAATATGTTTGTAGAATAAAGAGGAGTTAGGCCTATGTTTATGAGACGTACTTTTCTTCAATTGCTGGGCGGTGCGGGTGCACTGCTTGTGATTGGACAAACAGCAGGAGCGATTGAATTGTTTGGAAGCAAGACATCAAAAAAAAGTGCCTTTCCTTATCAATTAAGTGATGAGGAATGGAAGAAAAAATTGACCCCGGAACAATATGATGTGCTGCGCAATCACGGGACAGAGCGTGCGCAGACGTCACCCTTTAATCATGAAAAACGCCCCGGTGTGTTTCATTGTGCGGGGTGTGATCAGGCGGTGTTTGATAATCAACATAAATACGATAGTGGGACCGGATGGCCTAGTTTCTCACAGCCAATTTCTGAGCAGGCCTTAGGTACGACCACGGATTACAAATTAATCTATCCACGCACGGAAGTGCACTGTTCGAATTGCGGTGGCCACCTTGGTCATGTTTTTGAGGACGGTCCGCCGCCAACGGGATTGCGCTATTGTATGAACGGCGTTGCGATGACGTTTAAGCCGAAAGAGTCATAATTTTGATTATTCGCGGGCACTTCTAGAAAAACCGTTTGAATTCATAGTGTTTTGTCTTATCATTGTTTTCGCAAACAAATAGGATAATTCAATGACGTCTGACGTTTCTCATAAGGCCAAGCGCCCCTTATCTCCTCATCTTCAAGTTTATAAACCGCAGATGACATCGGTGATGTCGATCCTGCACCGGGCCACGGGCGTTGCGCTTGCGGTTGGGTTGTTGATGGTTGCCTGGTGGTTAATTGCCGCAGCGACAGGAGAAGAGGCCTATAACACGGCGCGTGACTTTGCCGCTTCGCCGCTGGGTTTAATTATGATTTTTGGCTGGTCGGTCGCGATGTTTTATCACATGTGCAATGGCATTCGTCATTTGTTTTGGGATTTTGGATATCTCTTTAAACTGAAGAACGCCTACACCGCCGGATACATAGTGTTGGTGGCCACGGCTGTGTTAACGGCAGGCGCGTGGTACTGCGCGTATCAATTTTAGAACATAGGGAAGAGATTGCGATGACAATGAAATGGGAAGATCACGGGATTAAAACGCCATTGGCGCGCGCGAAGGGTTTGGGGTCAGCGAAGGAAGGCGTTGAACACTGGACGATGCAGCGAATTACATCCTTTGCCAATATTCCGCTTGTGGCGTGGTTTGCGTTTAGTGTGGTTAGTCTTGCTGGCGCTGATTATCAGGAATTTACGGGATTTCTTCAGCAGCCGATTAACGCGATCCTGATGATTTTGTTTATTATCTCCACGTTTTATCATGCGGTATTGGGATCGCAGGTTGTGGTGGAGGATTACGTTCACCATGAAGGGTTAAAGGTTCTGAAGCTTTTAGGACAGAAGTTATTTTTTGTTGCGCTCGGGATTGCCTGTATTTTTTCTATTCTAAAGATTGCTCTTTAAAGATGAAGTTTCTGAACGTTACGATTTTGTGTGCGCTTGTCGTTTTGTTCAGTGCGCAAGCCTTCGCGCAAAAGAGTACATTTTATTTCGATAAGATATACGACTATCCGCAGTCTGAACTTCAAAAAATTATCAAAAACTATGATCGTGGCGGGTTTTGTGCGCCTGCCGGGGCATCAAATATTCTTAAAACCTTTCATGCGAACCGTGTGGATCAGGGGCAGATGATCAAGCTTTTGGCGTCGCCTGAATATATGAATACGGACCCCAACAAGGGCACAACGATTCAAAACTTCATGCTTGGCCTAGAGAAGTATATGAACACGCATTTACGCGGCTACAAGTCGATTGAATACGCGGGTATAGGCAGTTACGGGAAATTTAGCGCAGGCATACAGGTCCCGACACTTGAATGGATCGCCGATGGGCTTGGTTTGAAAAGGGGCGTTTGGTTGACCTTGCATATGCTTCAATATGACGAGAAAAATGATCGGTACCGTGTTGTCGGTGGTCATATGGTCACACTTGTCGGATATACGCTGAGCGCACGAAATAACATTCTTGTTGTACATGATTCAGCATCGCCGCCCAAAGAAGGCAGGGACAAAGAGTTTTTGCATTTTGAGCCGATCGAATCCGGGAGCATTATTTTGGGAGAACACTCTATTCCCGCAAAGGGATTTTTGAAAATTGCGAAGGGCCAAAAAATTCAGTACGCGACCTCGGCGCCTTACGATACGATTATTATCTCGGGCGCTGTGCGCATTGATGGAAATGTTTTATAAGCGCGAATGGAGTTGCCGAAGGCTTTGTTTGTGCTATCTTATTCACATCTGACCTGAAGAAAGAGGATCTATGTTAGAGAGCTATGAAATTGTCGATCATGAATATGATGTGGTTGTTGTTGGTGCCGGTGGAGCGGGTCTGAGAGCTGGATTTGGATGCGCGGAAAAGGGCTTGCAAACAGCCATCCTGTCTAAGGTCTTCCCAACACGCTCACACACTGTGGCCGCGCAGGGCGGAATTTCCGCAGCGCTGGCGAATATGGGCGAGGATGATTGGCGCTTTCATATGTATGACACCGTTAAGGGCTCTGACTGGCTTGGGGATCAGGATGCGATTGAGTATATGTGCCGCGAGGCGATTCCGGCTATTATCGAGCTTGAGCATTATGGTGTGCCGTTTAGCCGAACTGCAGCCGGCAAGATTTATCAGCGGGCCTTTGGCGGCATGACGACGCATTATGGCGAGGGCACCGCTCAGCGGACATGCGCCGCCGCGGACCGCACAGGACATGCAATTTTACATACGCTTTACACGCAAGCCTTGAAGCATCAGGCTGAATTCTTCATCGAATATTTTGCACTTGATCTGATTATGAGTGATGACGGTCAGTGCCTCGGCGTTATGGCCTGGAACCTTGATGACGGAAAAATACACCGGTTCCGCGCACATCAGACGATATTGGCAACGGGCGGTTATGGCCGTGCTTATTTCTCCTGTACTTCCGCGCATACGTGCACGGGTGACGGGAATGCAATGGTTCTTCGGGCGGGCATTCCTTTGCAGGATATGGAGTTCACGCAATTCCATCCGACGGGCGTTTATGGCGCAGGGTGTTTGATCACCGAAGGCGTGCGCGGTGAGGGCGGGTATTTGACGAACTCAGAAGGTGAACGCTTCATGGAGCGCTATGCGCCATCGGCCAAGGACCTCGCCAGCCGTGATGTTGTTTCTCGCTCTATGACGATTGAAATCCGTGAAGGCCGAGGCGTTGGTAAGGGGAATGATCATATTCACCTGAACCTGATGCATCTGGATTCAGATATCATTCATTCCCGCTTGCCGGGTATTGCCGAAACGGCGAAGATTTTTGCGGGCGTAGATGTCACGAAGGAGCCGATTCCCGTGCTGCCGACTGTGCACTATAATATGGGCGGCATTCAGACGAACTATAAGTGTGAGGTTATTAACCCGACGCCTGATGATCCGAACAGGATTGTACCGGGCCTGATGGCCATTGGTGAGGCGGGATGTGTTTCCGTTCACGGGGCCAACCGCTTAGGTTCGAACTCGCTGCTGGATCTTGTGGTGTTTGGGCGTGCGGCGGCTATACGTTGTGCTGAGACGATTGAGCCGGGCTCATCGCATCGTCCGTTTGGCAATGATAATGGCACGCGCGCGGTTGAGCGTTTGGATCATTATCGTAATGCCAAGGGCGGCACGTCAACGCATGAGCTTCGCACGCAAATGCAACGCACAATGCAAGATCACGCGGCTGTGTTCCGTACCGGTGATACGCTGAATGAAGGCGTTGCAAAAATTGATGCGACGTTCCAGGGGAAATATGATCTGGGGATCAAGGACCGCTCTTTGATCTTTAATACTGATCTTGTGGAGACATTGGAGCTTGATAATCTTCTTGGACAGGCTGTTGCCTCTATGCATTCTTGTGCGAACCGCGAAGAAAGCCGCGGCGCACATGCGCGTGAGGATTTCCCTGACCGTGATGATGAGAAGTGGATGAAGCACAGTATTGTCTGGGTGGATGACAAAACGGGCAAGACCAAAATGGGCACGCGTCCGGTGATTTTGCATACGCTCACGAACGAGGTTGAGGCGTTTCCGCCGAAGGCTCGTGTGTATTAACGATATCGTTAGCTTCATTATCATGATTATAGTGACGCTCAAGGGTTGTTTTTACAGCGTGCCTAATTTTTTTTCTTCTGCGCGTGAAAACCACGGGAGGAACTATGGCTATTGCCACTCCCATAAATAGCGCTGCCACACCGTATGGAGTGTCCCCCTTGTGAATGAGATTTGCACCGATAGCACCGACTATTGCTCCAATAGGAACGGAAACCAGACTTGCGAGTTTAGGGTTAGAGTTTTTATAGCTGTCGGCTAGAATAATGAGATTGTTTAAATTTTTTTCAAACGCTCTGGCGATGACTTCGCCGTCTACGCTGCGGTAGTCTTCGAATAATGTGCTGTCATTAAACGCTTCGGCTTGTTTTACTGCATCTAAAAATGCATTGCTGGTTGTGCCAAGAGTTTGGTTGGCATTATCTCGTGTACATTCTTCGGTATCTGAATCTTTTGCCATAGTAGTTTTTAGTACAACATTGGTTAAATTATGTCAAATAAAATGCTCTGGTCCTCAAATTTACATTAAATTCGAAACGATAGTTCTTTGCGGAATAATATAGTCTGCTAATATATAAATATATGTAAAATATTTATCAGATCGTAGAATCAGGCACGGCCTCGTGCGTAAAGTATAAAATTTTCATATTCAATGACATTCATGGCAGGGGAGGGTAGGCGAAAGTCTAGATCCCTTTCCTGTACGTAAACTGATTAAAAACAACGGGGTAACTAGACTATGGAAGCGTATAATCCACACTTAATCGAAGATAAACTAGCAGAGTTTTTCAGCGCGCTCAACGTTCCAGCGAATGCGGCAGATCCGAAAGAATGGAATGAAGAAACGATTTCCAGACTTGCTAAAATCACTACGGCCGCTGCACCGGAATATATTCAGGCCACGATATGTGCGCTGATGCGGTCTCTGCGTGATGGTGCGCAAAAGCTCAAGCAAGCCGAGATCGAGGCCATAACGGACCCGCTTACGGGCTTATATAATCGCAAGTATTGTATGGCGAAGCTGGAGGAGATGCTATTTCAGCTGATGCGCTATCCTGAAGAGTCTGCGGCAATTGCGTTTATTGATTTGAATAAATTCAAACCGATTAATGATACCTATGGCCATGAGGCTGGCGATTTGGCGCTTAAGGCCGTTGCTGAAGCCTTGAAGCAAAATACTCGTCGTCATGAATCTGTCGTTCGTCTGGGAGGGGATGAGTTTTGTATTTTGTTTGCACCTTGCGCAGAATCAGATCATGAACGTTTTGATATGGACACGGCGGGAAAGCGATTGCGGGATTTATTTGAGAATTTAACCATCGACTATAACGGCCAAGTCATAGCGATTGGCGCTAGTATTGGCGTGGCCGAAATTGATCCCGATATCTCGGCGGATGAAAATATTCGCCTTGCTGATATTGCGATGTACCAAGCGAAGGCCGCAAAAGGCCAAGCGCGCTAGTTAGAGCGTAAAAGCTCTGTTTTCATCTTGCATAACAAAGGCTGGGGTATTGTCATTTTGCGCTGCTGCAATCACATCATCAACGGACACATTTTCATGCGCGGCGGAGAACAAGGTTCCCAAGCCGATTGTGATGCCGACGGAGGCACCGAAGAAGCCCTTTATGCCCCTTCCACGTTTATCGCGGTTATGCTGTATAGCCTTTGCTAATTCTTGTTTTAATATGCGGAGAGCATCGTGGTGGTGCAAGCTGGAATTGAAAGTTGGAGGATAATTTATCCATCTTTTCTCACCTTTTTTAACACCGTCGTTTGTTTGAACTGTATGAGGCTCAAACTTTTGATTCTGAATTTTTAGTTGGCCGTGATCGCAATAAACTTTAATGCGTTCGTTCTTCGTTTTGTATAGTGCTAATAATGGTTTCTTGGCAGATTCGATTAGCGCTTTTCTTTTTCGTCTTTCTGAAATTCCAGAGTATATTTCTAGTGCTTTAAGGCGGACTGTTTGCGAAACCTCATGATCGATTTCGAGCTTTATCTGCTCTTGATCTGGTGTTCCTACATATGGTTCCAAGAAAGGTTCGAATTCATCATGCAGCTTTGTTAGTTTTTCTAGCTGTTTTTCGTATTCTTTTTTTATTTCATCTAATTCTGCTTCCGCTTTATCTCTCTCTTTATCTCTTTTTTCTTTTTTTGTGATTGGGGTGCTAGTTGATCCAATCATTCTTTCTATAGCGTCTCGAGGCTCTGGCTTTGGCATAAGATTATTGTGTTTAGGTGGAAGGGGGCTTGGAGTTTGTTTAGAAAATTCTTGATTATTTGATATGAATTCTTCAAGCGTTGCCAGCAAACTTCCTTTGTCTGTTGTGGCTTTAATAGCTTGTCCGTCCTTGTTTTTTGCAGCAACCCATTTACCTTCTGGGTGGTAGCCATCTGAAAAATCAAGAACTTCTATTGTTATTTCAAAAATAGTTGGTGTTTCGTAATCATATTTTTCCCAGCTAAGTGCAGACTCTGGATGTGAAACGCTGATGCGCACGCCTTTTGTGTTCTCTATTGTCAGTATTTTTTTTGCATATGCTTTTACGAGTGCTTCTTTGAGGTTAGACTCTAAACGATCATATCC
>CAYGQP010000080.1:0-7613 GCA_964352115.1 uncultured Micavibrio sp.
ATTTCGAACCAGCAGATCTACACATTCCCGCCACAGACCCGCAAAGCATATTGAATATGAAGGCCGAGATTGGAGATATTCTCTCTATTGTTGATCGCCTTAGCCTTTATGACCCCCGCGCAATTGAGGCGAAGCGCGCGCAAGAAGCCGTTTAGGCCAAGGAGCCTAATCCTTGATCATGCGCTCAATGAATTCGGCGAGTGCCTGAAATTCACGGCTGCCGCGGATTTGATCTTTATGGACCTTTGACAGCATCATCATGCCCTGATATCCGGCAATCAAAATACGCGCAAATTGGCGCGGCTCCATCAAAAGCTTGCCTTCAGCAGCCACAGGCTTGAAATACAACACCATCTGGTTTTCCCATTGCAGGAAAATCTGTTTGGTTTGCTCACGGATTTTTTCATCCTTATCGGAGAGTTCAAGAGCAAAGTTGCCGAGCATGCATCCGCCTTTAAACTTCCATTGCGCGAAGGCGTTATAGCTTTCCTGAAGCCAGTTAAACAATCCAATTTTCAGTGAATCGGCATTGCCAAGATGTTTATCCAGCGGTGCAAAAATCTGCTCGCTCGCATATTTTTCAAGCGCGTCCTGTGTGATCGCCTGTTTATTCGGGTAATAATGAAACAACGCGCCCTTGCTGACTCCGGCTTTTTTGACCACATCATTCAGGGACGCCCCGTCATAGCCCTGTTTCCACAAAAGATTTTCCGCCGTTTTGACAATTTTTGCCTTTGTATTCTGCGCTTTGCTGGACGCCATAATTTATCTCCAAATTTTTGTAGGGTGATTATTTGTACCGCCCGGTCGGTTGAAAATAAAGCTATTTTTCGACTTGATCCCCAAGACAATAGTCTTAAATGTAAAATGGTCTTTATTAGCTAACCAGAAAGAAAATTTAATGGATACCCTTCAAGCCATTCGCGAACGCCGCGCAGTCAAACATTATGACCCGAATTTTAATATCCCCGAAGCCGATGAAAAGCAGCTTCTAAGCCTCATTCGTCAATCACCGACGTCCTTTAACATGCAAAACTGGCGATTTGTAAATGTGAAGGACAAGGATCTTCGCGCTCAACTGCGCGAGGCTGCGTGGGACCAGGCGCAGGTTACCGATGCTTCCTTGTTGTTTGTGATGTGCGCCGACGTCAAGGCATGGGATAAATCACCAGAACGTTATATGCAGGACGCGCCGCAAGAAACGCAGGATTATCTTATCCCCTTAATTAAGCCGTTTTATGAGGGCCGCGAATGGATGCAGCGCGATGAGGCCATGCGTTCCATCGGTATTGCAGCACAAACCATTATGCTGGCCTCAAAAGCAATGGGATACGACACCTGCCCGATGATTGGGTTTGATGGCGACAAGGTTGGTGAACTGGTCAACCTGCCGGATGACCATGTGGTCGGGATGATGCTGGTTGTCGGCAAGGCCCTGAAACCCGCATGGCCGAAGCCGGGATTCTTGCCTGATGATGAGGTATTTATAACGGACAGGTTTTAAGGATTACGCAAGGGTAAAACAGTCATTCTAGCTGAGCCTTTAGCAATCAGATTGCCATTTGAATCATGTATTTCCGCATCAGCAGCGGGCTTAGATCTGCCTGGATGTGTTACATTTCCTGTTGCGACTAGCTTTCCTAAAGCAGGAGAGGTCGCTCTGAAAAATTGTCCCGTGACATCAGTAGAAGTGTACAAGGCCGATTTAGGAATGAGTGTATGCGCTGCGCATCCTGCTACAGTATCTACTAAGGCTAAAAACACACCGCCATGTGTGCCCCCCATGGAGTTATTGAGTTTTTTGGTAAGCTCTAATTCTCCAACAACCCTTCCTTCTGCGACTTCAGTAAAATGGAAACCAATCAAATCAAGAAAGGGGATGCGCACATTACCCGCTAGGATTTCCTGCATATACTCAAGGCCAGAATGATTACGGGCATAATCAGCGGCTTCTTCCGGCGTAAATGCCTTTACTCTAGTCATACGTCTTTACCCATGTTTTAGGACGCCATTAGTAATTAATTTTCCAGAATATTGCAAGTTTTTTGGATCATTCGTTTATTAAAAATATCTTGATAAACGGATTTGTATATAGTCATCGCGTTGGAAGGCCGCGGTGTCCTGATCAATGTCTGCGCCTGTGAATACCCGCGCGCGGAGCTCCAGATCATAATCATCGCCGATGCGCCGCTCAGCCTCCAGATTATAAAACGTTTCGCCGGTATCAAAATCGATCGTGAAGCCAGCCAGCATTTCCGTGTCCTGAATATCATTCATCGCCAGACGTGCGCCAAAAAACCAGTCATCTTCCTGCGCGGTTGTGGGTGCTTCTGCGTCGCGATCATCCCAGAGATATTCTGCGAGGAACCCGACATCAGCGTTGCTGTTCATGGCCTGAAACCATGTGTATTCAACCCCGCCAACGGCAGCGGCAAATGTTTTTCCCTGTCCCTCGCGGACGATGCCCTCGAATTTCCACAACCAAGCCCCAGACGTGTATTGAAGATCAAGTCCGCCCTGATTGATCAAATTATATGTGGGCACGAGCCGCCCCTCGCCCTGCGCATTCACGTTTGCCGGGTCAATCGCCAAAACAGGTTCACGGTCGGTCCCATAGAAATATGACAGACCCACATCCCAATCCCCGAAGTAATGAGAATACCGGGCGGCAAAATCAATGTGCTTTTCCTCGTCATCGGATTCAAAACGCGCATTTTTTGTATCAACCGGGAACGCCGGGCGAAAACGTCCATCAGATCCGGGGAACGTACGTTCACGGAAGTACGGCAGCACAAAAACATCTAATCGGCCCCAGCCTCTCTGCGTGCCGATATTGATCATCGGCTGCCCCAGATAGTCCTCTCCGTCGATATCCTCAACACCATCTATCTGATTGATAATGTTGACAAGGTGACGCGATTCTGTGACGCCCCAGAACACCTTATTCACACCGGCAAGGACCTCGATTTCATCGCCCAAATATAACGCGTACGCCTCACGTACATCAAAATGCGATCGGGCCTCATCTCGGCTGTCCTCACGGTAAAAAGGGATAAATGAGAATTGCCAATTTCGGCTCTCGGTTTTAAATCGAAATTCAGGCTGAAAAACAACGGAGATCTCAGCACCGCTATCTTGATCGGCATATTGCGGGTTTTGTGTAAAGACCCTTGTTTCAAGGCCAACAAATCCAGATACGTCTATGTCATCGGCCGCCATCGCGCCGGAAACAGAGCTAAGCAAAACGCCGAACGTTAAGGCATGAAAGATATAAGCCTTAACGGACACGTTTTAGCACACCCTTTTCAAAATCGTTGTCAGTAAAGCCGAGACCGAATTTATATTGATCAAATGTGAAGTCCGTACTTTTGCCATTTTGATGATTCACCATGCGCAATGTATGTGATCGCCAGTATTTATTATCATAGAGCTTATAATCATCAAAAGTCAGGGTTTTCAACAAATCGCCCTTGCGATCATAATAATCGACCTGACGGCCCTGATAATCCTTTTGGTCAATCCAGCCAATTTGTTTTGTATAACCTGAGTGCTCATAACGCGGATAGCGCTCGACCACATCACACATCAGCTCCGGCGCGTTCGGGCATTTTTCCACGCGCAAATATTTGTAATCATACTTGTTAAGCTCCAGCGCTGTGAAGTCTTCAAACGCAAATTCACTGCCAACGAATGGGCCCGATTTATTTTTCGATGAAATACGTTTGACGCGTTTTAACGCGGGCAAATATAACCATTGATCATCAGGGTCCAGAATTTTCGTATGTGACAGAAGCGCTGTGCCTTCAATATCCGCAGGTTCCTGAAAGACGATGATGCTCTTGTCGCCCACAGTTTCATCCTGAACTTCTAGCGTACGCTGAAACAACACACGTTCGGATTCTCGGCCTTGTGAGTCTTTTAAGATCATCCGTGAAACAACTTCGCTATCGCCAAATCCACGGTCTGTCCGGTCGCTTCTGGCGGCGATTTCATAGCCCTTTTCCTCAGGAGTTTGGGCGTGCGCATATCCCGCAAACGTGGTGACCGCGAGGCATATAGAAGCGCTCAAAACTGCGAAGCGTTTTTTATTCTGCGGCTTTAGGGATTGTCTGTTCATCTTGAACTCCTTTTTGTGAAGATTTGTCAGTATGGCCAAGCAACAACAGGCAAGGCAAGAGTGTAAAGTCAATAACCAGCGCAACAATCATGGTTGCGGCAGTCATGAGACCCAACTGCTCATTAATCTGAAACGCCGAGGTTGCCATCACCAAAAAGCCGATGGTCAAAATCATGGTTGTCACCACCAGCGCAACACCAACCGTGCGAAAAGCGTAGCGAATAGCTTCGGGCTTATCCAGCCCTTGATCGCGACGCGCCCGCAGATATTTCGAGAGGAAATGCACGGTGTCATCCACCACAATCCCCAGCGCAACGGCGGAAACGCTTGCCGCGGCCATACCAATATTTCCGAACGTGATCGCCCACAACCCGAAGGTCATGGCAATCGGCACGGCATTTGGGATAATGCTGAGTGCGCCCATGCCAAAACTTTTCAGGGCCAGCATCAGGATGATTGAAATCGCAATGATGGCAATTACATTCCCGCGCAGCATCGATTGAATATTCCGCTGCGAAATATAGGAGAACATTACGGTCGCGCCCGTGGCCTTCGCATGCATATAGTCAGGCGTGTTTTGCGTGAGCCAGATTTCAGCATGATCCAAAAATTCCCGCACTTCGCGCGTTGAATAGTTCCCTAGCGTCGCGGTAACGCGCGTGGCGGACTTATTAATGTCTACACGGTCGTTCAGATCCAGGCCATAGGGCAATGAAATCTCATACAGAAGATGATACTGCGCCGCCAGTTCCCGATTTTTAGGAATCTTGTAAAATTCCTCGGAGTCATTGTTCAGATTTTTATTCAAACGCTTGATGATATCGGTATAGCTATAACCTTGTTAAACCTCGGGCTCGCAGCGCAGCCACGCAGTGAACGCTTCAAGGTTATTGAGATATTCCGGGTCGTGAATGCCATTTGGACCATTGGCCTCGATTGAAAATTCAATCAGATAAACGCCGGTCAGTTCATTCATGCCAAATTCGGCATCGCTGCGGAATTGGATAGAGTGATCAAAATATTCAACCCATTGGTCATTTAGCTCGATGCGCGGAATCATCATCATTAGCGTCACCGCAACAACGCTTGCGGTTGCCAAAATCTTTTTACGGTGCGCAATAAGCCATATCGCATAGTGATCCAGCATTCTGGATAAGCCCTTGTTCTCCGAGACGGCTTTTACCTTAATCGGCATCAAGCTCATTGCAGCAGGCAGAAACGTGATGGAGAAAAGCCAAGCCGCCATAATCCCCTTCGCTGTGATATTTCCAAGATCATGGAACGGCGGGGAATCAGAGAAGTTCAGCGTCAAAAACCCAACAACCGTGGTCAGGCTCGTGATAAATACGGGCATAAAATTGAGACGTACACTATCCTTAATCGCATCAATTTTGTTCATTCCGGCGCGCATCGCTGATTGCATGGATATAATAATGTGAATGGAGTCCGCGATCGCCAAGGTCAAAATTACCGTAGGGGCCGTCACCGAAATCGGTGTGAGAAGTATTCCGGAATGGCCAGCCAAGCCCATAGCAACAACAAAGGAGAATACAATTACAAAGAGCGTAGCAATGGTCGCACCTAATGAACGGACTGTGACGATCATGATGATGAGGAGGATCAGATACATCAGCGGCGTGAGAGTCGCTGTATCTTGCATTCCCGCCTCGGCGAAGGCATTATTCATCATCGAAACGCCCGTGAGCGCGATTTTCAAATCAGGATATTTGCCCTGGACATCGGCCACAATTTCACGGGCCTTACCAACAGCCTCGGGCACCTCGGTAATTGTTTCTTCGGGATATTGCAGGGTGACATTGACACCTGTGGCCTCAACATCGCGGGCAATCAAGTTCCCAAATAAAAGAGGCTCGTTGACGCCGACCTGTGCTTTTTCAGCAAGCTGCTCCTGGCTCAGAGTCTCTGATTCATTTAACAGGTCCTCAACAATCAAGTTATCTTCGTCAAGTTCCTCGTCATATTCGGCATAGGTATGTTGGAAATTGCTGATTGAATCAACCCGGCTGGCGAAGGGAATCTGCCATGCCTGAAGTGTAATATCCTCAATCGCCTTGCCAACTTCCTGCGTAAAAACCTTGCCGTCCTTAGGTTGAACAACAAACAGGATGTTATCATTCTTGGTGTATGTATTTTGAAAATTATCAAAGGCCGTGAGTTCCGGGTTCGCTTCGGAGAAAAACACACGATAATTTGTCGAGAATGCCAAATTTTGCGCACCAAAACCCGCCACGCCCACAACCAAAAGGCTCAGGACAATAACAACATAGCGCCAACGGATAATGAAATCTGCGTAGCTTAAAACTTTTTGATCAAATTTCTTTCCCACCAGCGCATCTCCTTTTTGTACTGATTGGTACAATCTTTACTTTTTATTCTTTGAAAAGGCAAGCATGAAAATACAAAATATTTATTTCTCAAATGACTTCACATGCGCAAAAGCATGCTCAAAAACGCTTTTCATACTTTCATCATTTTTTTCGAGACGACCAAAAAGTGATGCGCCTTGAATGACAGAGATGCAGAACGTGGCCAGACTTTCGGGATCGGCATCCTCTTTTAATTCTCCCCGCGCTTTGGCTTCGATAAAGAATTGTTTCGGGAAATCTTTCATGGCTTCGAAAATGCGCAAAACGCCCATGCGCAGATGATCGTTGCCCTCCTCAATTTGGCTGGCCATTCGCCCTATAGGGCAGCAACGCTCGTAATCATAATAGGCAATCTTTTCAAGACTATTGTAAAACCATTTGTGCAAATCATCCCAGGAATGAATTGGGTCAAAACCAACAATCTCCGCATTCTTGACCTTATGATACGCCACATCCATGAGCGCATGCACTAACCCGTCCTTGCTTTTGAAGTAGTGATAAAATTGTGATTTTCCTGTGCCTGATTTTTTGAGGATATCATCAACACTTGTCCCCTCGATCCCCTGTGCATGGAACAAATCAAACGCCGCAACGATGATTTTTTCGCGCGAGGAAGACATGGGTTTTTTAAGAAAACGCTCTGGATCAAATTTTTCAGCCATAATGTACTATATAGTCCAAAAGGCCCTCCATGCAATAGGGGCAATAGAGAAATCATGCTTTGAACAGCCACGCAGCTGTGCTTCAGAGCCGGTCTAGCTTGAATAAATGAGGTCATAATGTCTTATCAATACGTCTAAGCGCGTTTATCGTGAACCGATAGCACAACACCGCGCCCATACAATAAACTATACAGCAATACCGGCGTGCCAAGCTTTCATCATCTCGGATTTCATGAGGATGACCAAGGATTTCAAAGACTTTTCCGGCTAGTTTTTATCTGTGGTTTTAGCGTTAAGGCCCGCCAGGGGGTGGCGGAGGAACTGGTGGCGCTGCGTCTGGAGCAATAGGCGCAACATCTGGCGCAACATCAACCTCAGGCGCGTTCACTTCCAAATCGTACATTTCAGCAAACTCGTAAATGTCTGCTTTCACATCTGTTGTTTTTT
>CAYGQP010000081.1:0-7558 GCA_964352115.1 uncultured Micavibrio sp.
TAACTGGACGTTCAATCGTATGAATGATGATGAGCTTGTTGTGCAGGTTACCGGCCGCAGCTGTGATTACAGATTATTTTTCCTCTGGCAGGACGACATGAGCGCGCTTCAATTTTGCTGCCAGTACGATCTGGCGATTACCAAGGACAATATGGGCCCTGCCGCCAAAGCCTTAATGGAGATCAATGAAGACCTCTGGATGGGTCACTTTGACATCCCAGCCGACAGCATGATTCCAAGCTTCCGTCAGACGTGCCTGTTCCGTGGAACTGGTCATGATTCTTGCACAGAACAACAAATTGAGGATCTCGTGGATATATCTATGGCTCAGTGTGAGCGTCACTTTAGCGTGTTTCACGTTCTCTCAAAAGACCTTCGGCTTTCCTCTAAAGAATTATCCTTGGCGCTGATGCAGCCCGAGGGAGAATCCTAGGCAACGTTTGACCCTATTATGACCCCCGCAAAGCTATCACACATCACTATGATCGGCTGCGGGAATATGGGCGGCGCGATTGTGCGCGGGTTTTTGAAAATGAACACCCAGGCAAGGCTCACAATCATAAAGCCCTCGCCTCTGCCGGATGATTTGGGCTCCTCGCATCAAATTGAGTATTTTCCCGATACCAATGCTGGCAAGGCGGCGCTGGAAAATACGCAGCTTGTAATTCTGGCTGTGAAGCCCCAGACTTTGCCAGATGCCGTGCGCGCTATTCAGCCCTATATCTCATCTAAAACGCTTGTTGTTTCGATCGCGGCCGGCACGGAGATAGAGACCCTCGAGTCTCTTTTGTCCTCTGATCAGCCTATTATTCGTGTTATGCCCAACACGCCTGCCCTTATCGGAAAAGCGTCGCATGTTGCCTGCGCCAACGCGAAAGCCTCAAAGGACCATGCGCTTTGGGTCAACGCCTTTTTTGAAGCCTCAGGTCATTTGTTCTGGATTGATGATGATGCGCTCATGAATGCGGTCACAGCGCTATCTGGTAGCGGCCCAGCATATGTATTTTATATGATCGAAGCACTGGAAAAGGCCGGGATAAATAATGGTTTACCTGAGGATTTGGCAAAAAATTTAGCGCGCCAGACGGTTGTCGGCGCAGCGGCGTTAGCGGAAAATCAACCTCACCAAAGTGCTGCGGCCCTTCGTACCCAAGTTACAAGCCCAGGAGGCACTACGGAGGCGGCTCTGAACATTCTGATGAATGGTGAGTTGCAGGCCCTGTTCGATGAGGCGATAAAAAACGCTATTCAACGCGGCAAAGACCTTAATCAATCAAAATAATTACTATTTACGCGTGCCTAGGCCGATATCCTTGGCCAAACGGCTACGTTTCTCAGCATAGCTTGGCGCAACCATTGGATAGTCAGCGGGCAGCCCCCAACGTTCGCGATACTCTTCCGGGGTCATACCATAAGCGGTTTTCAAATGACGTTTAAGCATTTTGAGCTGCTTGCCATCCTCCAGACAGATCAAGTAATCGGGCGTAATTGATTTTTTGATCGGCACGGCAGGCTTTGGCCTATCAGCCGCAGACTGCGTGTCCGTGTTTACATGAGAGAGCGCCCTATATACCTCGTTGATAATATTAGGAACTTCAGATGCGGGCATTGTATTATTCGACACATAAGCTGATACAATTTCGCTTGTTAACATCAGAAGGTCCTCGCGGCTTGGATCTTCACTCATAAAACGTATTCCTTTATTTATTTGTGCTTTTGCGTTTTTCAACACTTCTCTAATGAATAATTATAATACTTATTAATGATTACAAGCTATAAAAAACAAAACTATAATAATAAAGTTCAAGTTTTACAGTTTTCGAGTGTTCTGTATGGTGTTTTTGGCAATGAAACGTCCGCATCCCTCAGGTATAGCGGCGCCGGGTTCAGTTCAAAAATTGTTTGCCCCGTATTTTCGGCAAAGGCTTTGGCACAAGCGGCTGTATTAGAAAGGGACAGGTCACAGCTATTTAAGTGAAGATATGGAAAAGCCTCGAGCGTGCGCGTACCCGCGTCACCAATAATAAGGTTAATATTATGCTGCTTCAGGATGATGCCAAGGCGCTCCTTAGACAGAGCCGCACCTTCTGAGAGAGGCTCATATTGATCATTATAAAATTGCGCGTAAAAATCTTGCCGTTTGGTTTCAAGAACGACGCAAAAACCCTCCTGAGCGCTGCTTTGAGAACGAAATGTCAGGACAAGCGCGTCAAAGGTGCTCATACCAAAAAGAGGAATGCCCAAAGATACAGCCATTGCTCTGGCTGTTGAGAGTCCAATTCGAAGGCCAGCAAAGGCCCCTGGACCGCGCGTTACGAGCAAAGCTTCGAGGTCAGAGAACGCAAGCCCTGCTTTATTCATTAAATCATTAATTGCAGGCACGAGGTGCTCCGCCTGGCCTCGTTCCATTTCGGTTTGAACCATAAGCGGCACATCCAAATGGGGGGCGATGACCGCTATACTAAACCCACGCAGGGCGGAGTCGATCACCAGTATGGTTTTATAGGCGGTCATTAGGCATGCAGCTTGGGCTAGACCACATCGCAGACATCATCGAAATCAAAACGTGGGCTGCGATCAAACAAGTTTTCATCCGTTCCGTAGCCGAGATTACAGAGCATATCCACCACAATATTGTCTTCATTGGGGAAGAACTCTTGCTTCACAGCGTCCTGATCAAAACCCGACATTGGGCCGCAATCAAGGCCAACAGAACGCGCCGCAAGTATGAAATAGCCGGCCTGAAGCGTGCCATTGCGCATGGCGGTAGATTTGATCAGCTCATCATTTCCAACGAACCAGCTTTTGGCATCCGTATGCGGGAATAGCTTTGGTAAATGTTCATAGAACTCCATATCATATGCAATAATCGCCGTAACAGGGGCAGACATGGTTTTGTCAACATTGCCCTCCATAAGATAAGGTTTCAGACGCTGCTTTGCTTCGGGTGTTTTGACAAATTTAAAGCGTGCAGGACAGCAATTTGCGCTGGTAGGAGCCATTTTCATCAGATCAAATGCCGCCTGTATCAGCACGTCACTGACGGGTTTGTCCTCCCATCCGTTATGGGTTCTGGCTTCCCTAAACAATACATCAAGTGCATTATCGTCTAAAATATCTTTGGTCATCGTTTATATTTTCCTCTGTGTTTTATTTTTGAGCATTATGATCAATCCGCAACCGGGCGCACCTCTTCAACTTCTGGTATATAGTGCCTGAGCATATTTTCAATGCCCATTTTTAGCGTCGCCGTTGAGCTGGGGCAGCCTGAGCAAGCACCCTGCATACGTAAGAACACGATCCCGTCTTCAAAGCGATCAAAAACAATATCTCCTCCGTCCATCATGACCGAGGGCCGGACACGCTCATGAATGAGTTCCTTGATTTGCATCACGATTTCATCATCATCCTCGTTAATCGTATGCGCGCTTTGACTTTCGCGCTCAAGAACAATGGGCTGCCCTGTTGAGAGATGTTCCATCAAAACACCGAGAATGAGGGGTTTAAGCATAGACCAATCGGTATCATCGGCCTTGCTGATTGAGATGAAATCATCCCCCAGGAACACACGGTTCACGCCAGGCACCTTGAATAACCGCTGTGGCAAAGGCGCTTTTGCCGTTTCTTCTGCCGATTTATAATCTGCCGTTGCCCCAGGCAAAACGGGCTGGCCGGGCAAGAATTTCAACGTTGCAGGATTCGGGGTTTGTTCTGTTTGTATAAACATTAATCTCTCTTGGCTGTTTTATTATTCGTACATATTTAGTCCTGTAACCACTTAAGCTCAATTCAGCGTGATATCAAGGCTTCTTAGGCTCGGAATTCACTTTTATAAAACATTGTCGATTTGATCATAGGATAAATGATCCGGCACAATAGTCAGGGGCGCGTGAAGCTCTCCCACGCCCTTGCCCGCGAAATAGATTACAAGTTCACCAGGGCTGTTATTTTCGCTGTGGGCTCCTAAAATGAGCTTTGTAATAGAACTATTTTCCTTCAAAGTTTTTGAAACCGCATCAATCTTGCTGCCCTCCTCCAGAAAAACACAAGGACATTGCGGCTGGATCTCGTTTAGACGGCTAGATACGCTTACAATAAAAGCTTCGGCATTTCTTCGCTGCTCTTCACGAATGCGGTCCTCGACATTGCCCCAGTGTACAAAATCAAGTTGTGGCATGATATGCAGAATACCAATCTTTGCTTTACTGACGGCGGCTGCACGCGCTGCATAGCGCAGAGCATGCTCAAACTCTCTCGTTTCATCAGCAACAATCAAATATACATTATGTTTTTGAACTTTTTTGCTCATATTATATTCCCCACAGGCATCTTAACCCGCTATGCTCTTCTTCTCACGCGGTTTGAAAACCATCCGGAAAAGAGCGCTAAAAACACGCATCCTAATCCGTATACAAAACTATTGTTCGCAGAGAAAGATTTAATATCCTGACTGAGACCAATCTGCTCAATCTTCATGTTTGTTTTCTTAATGTCTATGATCTTCTTGTTTTCGATGTAGTACGTTTCGACATCATACAGTCCAACCGGGACATTTGCCGGTAAGTAGGTCGTAAATTTAAAAAATCCATCGCCCAAAAAGGTAATATCTCCAACACCTTCGGCATAGAGGCTCTTCGCAGACTTGTTTCGAACCAGGGCGTTCCGAAAAATCTGTGATTTTTCAGTTTTATCTGTATTTTCGGGTTTCATATTTCGTTTGAGATTCTCAAGGCCGATCCCATAGTCTTCCAAGACTTTCACTGGCAATAAATCCGCCGGGTTTTTAGAACCCAGAACACGGTAGAAAGACGGCACATCCTTGAACATCTTATAGTCCCGATTCATCCATGCCCCGAAGATCGATTGCTTTTTTCTCACCTTCATATCTCTTCGAGGACCCCGAATTACGACGATTACGTCTCCCGGGCCCTGTGTCACGCCATAAAGCGCCATCGTTGCCCCAGAGAAGGCGGTCGTAATATCAACCTCCTTTTTTGCCAAATCAATCGTCAGAGGCTGAGGGTTCGCCATAGCCGGGCTCGAAAGCATAATCGTCATAAGAAAAATCAATAACGGCATTATTCCCCCTTCATGACTGTTGAAAAGAGCTCCGAAGGCTCTATGAACAGCTGGCCCATTAGAACAAAGCACACCCCAAGCACAATAAAGGCTAGAATGAAGCGAGCTACAATCCCCTTGATAAACCCCGCAAAGCTAACACCGATTTGCGCGCCCACGACACCGCCAACAATCAGGATCGCCGCCAAAATCACATCTACTGTGTGATTGGCCATTGCATGCATCAGAACGGCAAAACCTGTTGTAAAAATCATCTGAAATAACGATGTTCCCGCGACTAAAATTGCAGGCATGCCTAGAATGTATATCATCGCAGGCACCAGCAAGAACCCGCCACCAATACCTAAAACGGAAGCCAGAATACCTCCGACGAAGCCAATACTGCCCGGCACAAATACGCTCATGTAAAGATTAGAGCGAGGAAAGCGCATCTTATACGGCAGACGGTCAATCCATGGTGACACTTGCTTGGTATTAAACTCTGAACTCATGGATTTGCGCTTAAAGAAGATTGAGCCAATGCTTTCATAGAGCATAAGCGTACCGATCATGCCCAAAAGAAATATATACAGGATTGAAATCGCGAAATCGATTTGGCCAATGGATTGCAGGAATTTGAAGATCAAAATACCGATAAACGTGCCGATCACACCGCCAATAAGCATGACAACGCCGATTTTAAGATCCACATGGCCCTTGCCTAAATGCCCTAAAACCCCTGCGGTCGATGATGCGACAAGCTGGGTTGCCTGCGTTCCCACGGCGATGGCAGGCGGAATACCGGTAAATATGAGAAAAGGCGTTGTAAGAAACCCGCCCCCAATGCCGAAAATTCCGGACAAAAACCCAACCACAGCACTGACGAGGAAGATCGCCTCGGCGGAGATTGCCATTTCTGCGATGGGGAGGTAAACCTGCATGCGCAATTTATAGCGTGAAAACTTTCAAAACGCTATATGCGTATGATCTTAATTAAGAGATGATCCTGCCGGATTTTTAGTAAACGTAGGGAAGTTCGCCCTTGCCGTTGTTGATTATCACAGGGGGATCAGACATGAAATTGCGGTAATACCCTTCACGGTATTTATCGTATACCGGCCGGAAATCAACCGATTTTGCAACACTCAAGAATGATGGGTACCATTTATCGTAGGCTGATGCCTCGGCTGAGCATTCGAAAATATAAGTATGATCGTAATGATTGGCCACAAAGCCAAACCCGTGCTTAAAGACCGGTGGCCCAACTTCGGAGACATAAGAATATGTGGCGGAACTGGCAAAACCGCGCCCTATTCCCGCGTTATCGGTAACGGAATGCAACGTTGCACGATCAAATTCGCCAACGTAACCCTCCCAAAAATCTTTGGTAAAGTGCACACGCTGTATTTCATCCGCTAAATGCGGTGGGTGAATAGTAAAGCGGGCATCCGGACGCGCGCGAACACGGCAAGTCGCATGGTCATTATTGCCCGGCGCAATGAGCGTTATGATCTCATCGGCTTTCTGGCCATTGCCTTCGTACCAGCGGTCCGGGAACGTCAACGAGACTTTCGTGCCATGATCTTTCCAGACGAAATACTCGGCATGTGCCTGATTGTAAGCAGCATTGATTGAAAATGCACAAAGAACTGTGGACAAAGCTGTGAATAATGTTTGTAAGCGCATGGGAGAAAACCCTTTTTTGATATACATATAATGCCAGAATTCTTATCAGAATGCCAGCCTAAATGTAAACACCGGGTTAACGTTTGAAATATATAGGAAACTTATCCCCAGAAGCCCATGATTTTGCGAGTTTCGCTGAGCACGTTATTGGCTATTTCATTCGCCCTTTCATTGCCCTTTGCGAGAATTGCATCAATTTCAGAAGGATCAGCCATGAGCTCTGTCATGCGCGACGTGATTGGCGCCAGCTTTTCCACGGCCACATCAACAAGCGCGGGTTTGAAATCTCCAAAACCCTTGCCTGCAAAGTCCTTCAGCACAGCATCCTTTGACGTTTCGGCCAGCGCCGCATAAAGCGTGACGAGGTTTTTGGCCTCCGGGCGCCCTTCGAGGTCATCAAAGCTTTCTGGCAGAGCCTCTGCGTCCGTTTTGGCCTTTTTGATTTTCTTCGCAATTAGATCCGCATCATCGGTCAGGTTAATACGCGTCATATCGCTATCAGCGGATTTACTCATTTTTTGTGTGCCATCGCGCAGGCTCATAACTCGCGTCCCCTCGCCCTGAATAAAAGGCTCAGGCTGCGGGAAGAACTCAACGCTGTAACGGGTGTTAAATGTTGAAGCAATCTCACGGGACAGCTCAAGGTGCTGCTTTTGATCCTCACCAACCGGCACGTGCGTAGCCCGGTAGATCAGAATATCCGCCGCCATCAAAACGGGATAGGCAAAGAGCCCCAATCCGGCGCGCTCCTTGTTCTTGCCCGCCTTATCCTTGAACTGCGTCATGCGCTCCAGCTTGCCCATCTGCGTCATCG